>DOMV01000098.1:549-6535 GCA_003509805.1 Planctomycetaceae bacterium | reverse complement strand
TCATCGCGTTTCCAGTATATCTTTGAAAACTTACGGTAGGAACGAGGACTGCTCGCGATTCAAAAACCGTGTTTTCACCCTTGTTCGTGTTACAATCCGGTTTTTAGCCGGTTTAGGGCCCCCCTTGTTCTTTCCCGTAAATCCGATAAAATGGTGGGCCGCTCTTGATAGTGCGTCATACTCTTCACCCGATGGATTACAGATGAAAGGCACCCAATGCCCCTCTCGCAAAACGGTGATCTGCTTCTTCCCTTGTCCGTTCGTTCCTCCCTTCTCGAAAGCCGTCGTTATTTCCCTCACGATTTCCTCCCCGGATTCCGTTGATGGTCGTATCTTGCGATTTTCACCGGTTTTACGACAGACATGATCCCGTCGTTCGTCATCGGCTTNNGAAGCGGCCTTTCGGAAACCCGTCATTCCATTTGAAACACTCTATATTCGTTCCGCCTGAAGGAGATTCACGTTTATGGCCACCCCTTCGCAACGTCGTATTCATTTCAAAGAAATTCGCAAATTCGGCTCCCAGTCGGCGGATTATCCGGTTCCCGATTTGACGGTGCTCCAAACCATGAAATACCGGGCCTTTCTCCAAGAGGAAGCGGAGCCGAAAAATCGGGCCGACCAAGGGCTCGAATCCGTCCTTCGCGAAATTTTCCCGATCGAAAGCTACGACAAGACGACGCGGCTGGAATATCTTTACTACGAGTTGGAAAAACCGCGTTACGAGCCGGACGAATGCCGTCAATTGCGGCTCACCTACGGTCGTCCGTTCAAGGTCCGGTTGCGACTGGTCCGTGAAAACGAATCCGTCGAGGAGGACGTCTACCTGGGCGACCTCCCGATTATGCTGGGGGGCGGCGAATTCATCATCAACGGTGCGGAACGCGTCGTCGTCAGCCAACTCCACCGCAGTCCCGGAATCGATTTCGTCACGGAATTGGACGCTGAACGAAAAACATTCAATTGCCGCATTATCCCGGAACGTGGCAGTTGGATCGAGTTGCACATTTCCCGAAAGGAAACCATCGCCGTCCGTATCGACCAGAGCAGCAAATTGCCGGTCATGATGCTGCTTCGGGCCATGTCGCCGGAGTTCAGCTCGAATGCCCAGATACTCCGGACGTTTTACCCGACCATGATCGTCAGGGTCGATTCCGGGGCCGCCGTTTCGAAAATCGACGGAAAAATCACCGTGGAAGACGTCGTGTATCCGCAGGGCTCCGATCGGGCCGGGGAAATCATTGTCGAATCGGGGCAGCCGATCAACAAGACGAAAGCGGAGGCGATCTGCTCCGCCGGCCTGAAAAAGATCGAAATCATGGATGAACAGCGAAACAAGCTGTTACTCAATTCGCTGGAAGAGGACAAGACGAAATCACATGAAGACGCCCTGCTCCGCATTTATCAACGTTTGCGGCCCGGCAATCCGCCGCAGCTCGACAAGGCGAGAGAGTTGTTCCGGGAAAAATTTTACGATCTCAACCGTTATCGACTCGGTCGGGTCGGAAGATTCCGCATCAATCGGAAACTCTACATGGACATCAACGAGTCGAACATCGACGAGCTTTCCACGCACTTGCAGTCTTTTTCCAAAGCCGACGCGGTTAAACTGAAGCAAGGGTCGGACCAGATGCTGCTCTTGCCGATCGATATCGTCCAGGCGATCTCCTACCTGTGTCGCCTCTGGGGTGGCGAGCGGAAAGTGACCGCCGACGTCTACAGTCCCCGGTACAAGGAACACATCCAAAAACAATATCGAGCGGGCGAATTGCCGGAATTCGGAATCGACGATATCGACCATCTCGGCAACCGGCGTTTGAGGACGATCGACGAATTGGCCAGCGAAGAACTCCGCAAAGGGTTTCTCAAGCTGCGGCGCACCGTTCAGGAGCGCATGAGCCTGCGGGGAAACGAAGTCACGCCGCGCCAGGTGATAAACCAGAAAAGCATTTCCGCGGCAATCGAATACTTTTTCGGTCGGGGCGAGCTTTCGCAGGTCGTCGACCAGACCAATCCGCTCTCGATGCTCACGCACGAGCGGCGTTTGTCGGCCCTCGGACCGGGCGGTTTGAACCGGAAACGGGCCGGTTTCGATGTCCGCGATGTTCACTCTTCGCATTATGGACGCATTTGTCCGATTGAAACGCCGGAAGGAACCAACATCGGCCTCATTTCCAGCCTCGCCATTTATGCCGGCGTCGATGAATTCGGATTCCTGATCGCCCCGTATCGGAAAGTCAAGGACGGGAAGATTACGAACCACATTGATTGGCTCCGCGCCGATGAAGAGCACGAGGTCCGCGTCGCCCCGGCGGATGTGCCCATCAAGGACGGAAAAATCCAGGAAGATCCGATCGCGCACAGCGTCATCGTGCGGTACCGCGGCGATTATGATCCGGTTTCGGTCGAGGAAGTCGAATACGTCGATGTCGCCCCGAGCCAGATGGTCGGCGTTTCCGCCGGGTTGATTCCGTTCCTGGAACATGACGACGCCAACCGGGCGCTCATGGGTTCGAACATGCAACGGCAGGCGGTTCCCCTGTTGATTTCGGAACCCCCGCTCGTCGCGACGGGCCTGGAGGAAAAAGCGGGATTCAATTCGAGCCTGCTCGTTCATGCCCGGCAGGACGGGGTGGTGACCTACGTGGATTCCCAGCGGGTGATTATCGACCACGAGGACGAATACGTGCTTCGCAAATTCGTCGGCTTGAACGAACGGACCTGCCAAAACCAGACGCCGATCGTCCAAGTCGGCGAAAAGGTGGCAAAAGGCCAGATCATCGCCGACGGGGCGAGCATGTACAGGGGGGAACTTTCCCTGGGCCGAAACGTGCTCGTCGCGTTCATGGCTTGGGACGGTTTCAACTTCGAGGATGCGATCATCATCAGCGAGGAACTCGTTCAAAAAGACACGTACACGTCGATCCATATCGAGGAGTTCGACGTTGAAATCCGCGATACCAAACTCGGGCGGGAAGAATTCACCCGGGATATTCCGAACGTCGGCGAAAAAGCGTTGCGGCACCTCGATAACGGCGGAATCATCAAAGTCGGAACCTACGTCCGGCCCGGCGATATCCTGGTCGGCAAAGTCACGCCGAAATCGAAAACGGAACTGACGCCGGAAGAAAAGTTGCTCCACGCGATTTTCGGCCGGGCGGGCGAGGACGTCAAAAACGAGTCCCTCGAAGTCCCTTCCGGTATCGAAGGAATCGTCATCGGAACCCAGAAATTCTGCTGCCGGATGAGCCTGAGCGAGGATGAACGCAAGGCGTTCGACGAAGAGCTCCGAACCATCGAAAAAGAAGGAAATCATCGGATCGCCGAGGCGTTCGGCGAGATGATTATCGAAATGGAGAAGGTGCTCGGGTACACCATTACCGATGAGGACGGCAACGCGCTCGTTCACGACGCCGACTACAAATTTATCGCGGAACAGGCCATGCTGTTCCGACCGGGCCATTTGCGACTTGACGAGGACGAGCAGACGATCGACTTGAGTAAACAGATCGCGTCGGCCGGCGAAAAAATCAAGGGCGTCGACGCGAAGATCAACGAATACCGGGCCAAAATGACCGAGCTCGAAGAAAAAATCGGCGAACTCGAAGAAGGCGACGGTGAACGCATCCGTTTCGAAAAAGAGCTGGGCAAACTCGAAAAAGACCGGGTCAAGTTTGAAAAGGACAGGGCCAAATTCGAAAAAGACAAGGCGAAATACGAGAAAAACCGGGCCAAAGCCGAGGAAGAAGCGAACGATCCCGATAACAAGCGGACAAGCAAGGGGGCTGCCGAACGTGCGGAAATGCTCGAAAAAATCGAAGCGGTTTATCGTGCCCGAAAACGTTTTGTCGAGGCGGCGATCGATTCCCGGGACCGCAAACTCAACTCGATGAAACGGGGCGATGAATTGCGTCGCGGCGTGCTCCAATCGGTCAAGGTCTATATCGCCGCGAAACGGGTGATCTCGGTCGGCGACAAGATGGCCGGGCGGCACGGAAACAAGGGCGTGATCGCCAAGATACTCCCGAAGGAAGACATGCCGTTCCTTGCCGACGGGACGCCGGTCCAGATCATGCTCAATCCGTTGGGCGTTCCGAGCCGCATGAATGTGGGACAGATACTCGAAACCCACCTCGGTTGGGCCGCCGCGAAACTGGGTTACCAGGCCATGACGCCGGTCTTCAACGGAGGCAGCGAGGAAGATATCAACAAATGCCTGGAAGAGGCCGGATTGCCGTCGCATGGGAAAGTCCGGTTGTTCGACGGACGCACCGGGGAACCGTTCGACCAGGAAACGACGGTCGGTTATATTTACATGCTCAAATTGCATCACCTGGTCGACGACAAAGTCCATGCGCGCAGCACGGGACCGTACTCCCTGATCACGCAGCAGCCGCTCGGCGGGAAAGCGCGATTCGGCGGACAACGGTTCGGGGAAATGGAGGTCTGGGCGCTCGAAGCCTACGGGGCCGCCTATACGCTCCAGGAATTGCTCACCGTCAAGAGCGACGACGTTGAAGGGCGTACGAAAATTTACGAGTCGATGGTCAAAGGCGAAAACACGCTGGAAGCCGGAACGCCGGCGAGTTTCGACGTGCTTACGAACGAGATTCGCGGCCTCGCCCTGAACATGGAATTGCTCGGCAAATCAACGAGCGGTGAAAACGTGCGGCTGTGATGCGTTTTTATGTTTTTCAGGGCTTGGATCAATCGTGATCGACATCGTTTCGCTCATTGTCGGAATTCTTTCTCTCGCCGTTTCGGCGTGGGCATTGTGGATTACCTATCGTACACTTTGGAACGTCAAGAGCGTCGATACGGCAATTGAAGATTTAAAAGACCGGCACTTGTTCTTTTCCAGACTGGACGAACATTATCAAAAATTGCGTGATTTGTCGAAAAAAATCAATGATCTTGACTGTGCCACTCCTGACCAACGTCCGTTGCGAAAATATATCCGCGAATGCGTGTCAGAATGCGAAAGTATCCAGAAAAAACCTTGTTCCGGCAAATACTTGGAGCAACTGTCAAAAACCAGGGATTTATGTGTAAAACGCATGGGGTTTTCGGGGCAGTTGAACAAGAAAAAGATTGAAGAACTCTTGGACCAGCTCGATTCCTTGGTGGATGAAATTGACAGACTTAGGAAGGACAAGGAACAGGTTTTAATATGACACCTGACCGTACATATTCTGAATTCGTGTTGCAACTGAATTCCGATACAAAATCAGGACAGCTTGCCTGGGAAGAATTGGCAGGCGCGGATCGTACCAGCGCCTTGCGCGAAATCGGTTTTCCCGAGGTAAGCTCTGCGGTGAGTACCAGTCCAGGTCGGTCGTTTCTCAAGGTTTATGAAACCGTGATTGACTTCTCTTCGTGGCAAGGAAAAATATGGCTGGTTGGTAAAGAGAATACGGAAATACTCCCTTACACCGGCAACAATATTTCCGCAGAAGATATTCCATTGCTGTTCCTTCGGCCGGAATCGGAAAACGCCGATCAACTGCGTATAGGAAGGAACAATGCGATCGAATTATTGCTTGCGTCGGTGAAAAAGAAAATACGGTCCCGTACAGACAACGCCGATAGAACTGACCAGTTTATACTTGATTATGTCGACGCAGGTCGTCGTTAGGCGATGGATTCGTGTCATCCGTAACGTTTCATTTGTAATATTTCGAAAATAGTATTTGATAAATTTCTCTACCGAAGGAGTCCGTTCCGTGAGCATGACATCGGATTTTACCTATGATCGGATCAACGATTTCGCGGCCGTGAAGATTTCCCTGGCGAAGCCGAGCGATATTCGCGGCTGGTCGTACGGCGAAGTGAAAAAGCCGGAAACCATCAATTACCGGACCTATCGGCCCGAGCGCGACGGATTGTTCTGCGAGAAGATTTTCGGACCCGAAAAAGACTGGGAATGCACCTGCGGCAAATACCGGGGCATGAAATACAAGGGCATGACCTGTGACCGTTGCGGCGT
>DOMV01000098.1:0-528 GCA_003509805.1 Planctomycetaceae bacterium | reverse complement strand
CACATCTGGTTTTTCAAGGCCGCTTCGAGCCGGCTTGGAACGCTCCTCGGCATGAAAGCATCCAGCCTCGAAAAGGTCATTTATTTCCAGGATTACGTCGTCACGGAATCGAACGATACGCCGTTGAAGATCAACCAACTCCTGAACGAAGAGGAGTACCGGGCCGCCCGCGAAGAGTATCCGATCGGCAGCTTCAAGGCCGAGATGGGCGCCGAGGCGATCCGTTCGCTCCTGCGGCAACTCGATCTGCCCGCGATTTCCGTCGAGCTGCGCGAAGAAATGAACGAGACGAAATCGAAACAGCGCAAAAAAGACATCATCAACCGCCTCAAGTTGGTCGAAGCGCTCATGCAGAGCGACAACCGGNNAACCGGCCCGAATGGATGGTTCTCGACGCGATCCCCGTAATTCCGCCGGACCTGCGGCCGCTCGTGCTCCTCGAATCCGGGACTTTCGCGACAAGCGATTTGAACGATCTCTATCGCCGGATCATCAACCGAAACAACCGGCTCAAAAAACTCGTCGACC
>DOMV01000123.1 GCA_003509805.1 Planctomycetaceae bacterium | reverse complement strand
TTGCAGGTTGGTCCTCCATCGCCGGTCGCGCCGCCGTCTCCCGGCGCGCCTCACCCCGGCGCGCTTCCCCTCAGTCCGCTTCACCATTGGGTGCTGACCGTTTCCGATGGAGACAACATCCCGAAAATCGTCCCGGGAAAACTGATCGCCGCCGATGCCGGGCAAATCGTTCTGCGGAAAAACGCCCGGGAAAATTTGTCTTTCGATCGTTCAAAAGTGGTGGCCGTCCTTTTTTTTCCGCCTGTCGATCCGGATCTCGCGATGAAATGGGTTGATTGTCTCGGCAAATCCGAAAAATCGGATTATGAAGACGATGAGGGATTTAAAGACAAGGCCGATTTTCATGAGTCTATGCTCCTCAACAACGGCGACCGGCTATACGGTCGTTTCCTATCGGCACGAAAAGGAATTATTCGATTTCAACTCGTTGACACCAATGAAGTTATATCGATCCCTCTTCGCCGGGTCCGTCTTTGGGTTGCCGGAACCCCCTGACCGATGAACCGGCTCGATTTGTCGCTCAACGATACATTGCCGATCAACGATACATTGCCGATCAGTCAAAGTTTGATGTTTGGCAAAAGATGTCGGAATACATCGGTCATAGAGCAGCGGCGGATATTCTTGTTGTTCGCGGTTTTTCTTCACGATAAATTGGACTAACAGGGGGGCTCTCTCACCTGTCGGCCATAGGGGACGATGTGTTCCCGGCGATGCGAGTGTCCCGGCCACGAGAAGTGTCTTGGCCGCAGGATGAGCCCAAAAGAGCGTCTTGTGATGAACAAGGACGTTTTGAATCAAGTTTCAGTCAGCAAAAAAGGGGAGAAAACATGAAAAAGAGTCTATGGAAGAGTGCGGTTCTCGCTATTGCCGCAATGGTGACTCCAATGGTTGCCGGGCAAGCCGAGGCTTACACGAGCGCGTTTGACGCATGCACGCCATGCACCCAGATCACCTGCGACCCGTGCGGATCGGTGGGTTGCGGTTCCGAGTCGCTTTGGGACTTTGGCGGCTGGATCGACGCCGGAATTTACAGCAACGAGTACGGCCAGGAAAACGTGTATAATGCCGGGCAACTCAATCCGGTTTCCGGCAATACCACGCTGCTTCAAAACGTCCGCCAAAGCGATTTCCAGGTAAACCAACTCTGGCTCTACGGGCAGAAGAAACTCAGTAAACGCGGTTTCAGCGTCGGTGGTCGCGCGGATGCGGTCTTCGGGACCGATGCCATCTACTTCCAGTCGGAAAACCTCGAATTCGGTTACGAAAACGCAAACGATCGTTGGGGAAGCGGTGATTATTACCTCGCGTTGCCGCAGTTGTACGGCGAAGTCGGGTACGACAACGTGAGCCTGAAGGTCGGTAAATTCCTTGCGCACATGGAATACGACTCGCCCATGTCGAGCGAACGCTTCTTCTATTCGACGTCCTATTCCTTCGCCTCGATGCCGCATACCCTCACCGGGGCGGTCGCGACCTGGGACGTGAGCAAGAAGCTTTCCGTGTTCGGCGGTTGGGTCTGCGGCGAAAACAAGACGTTCGAAAAAGGAGACGACCACGCCTTCTACGGCGGAATTGAATGGAAGGCCGGCAAACGGCTCAACCTCCGCTACACCGTCCTGCTCGGGACGCAGGAGTACGAGGCGGATCATCCCGTCTACGCGGACGCTGTTCGCGATTACTTCGTCCAATCGTTCGTCGCCGATTTCCAAATGACCAAACGCTTCAAGTACGTTTTCGAGTGGACCCTGCGGAACGAGACGAACGACTACCTCACCGGTAATAATGACGGTTCCTACGGCGTCAACAACGAGTTCTTCTACGAACTGAACAAGAAGTGGACCATCGGCGCCCGGTTTGACTGGATGCACGGTTACAACGGCGGCTATCGCTTTGTCTCCGGCGACGACGACGCGCTCGCGTTCACACTCGGCGCGAACTGGAAGCCGACCAAACGGATCATGGTTCGCCCGGAACTTCGCTACGACGTCTTCGACAACACGGCTCCGTTCAACCTGACCAAGAGCGGCTACGGCGATCCGCGGGACAGCCAGCTCTCCGGCGGCGTCTCCGTCGTCGTCAAGTTCTGATCCTGAAACGGCATAATCACGGTATAATCACAGGAATGGTACAACCACAAACGCCCGGCCCTCCGCGTTTTCGCGCGGGGACCGGGCCGTTTCGTGCGCCGCGATAAAATCGCGACGATCAAATCAGGACCGCGATCGTAAGGAAAGGGTCCCTCACGAGCCGGGAATTCGCGTTCCCGGACGGCCCGATCGAATGGTGACGACGCCTTACCCGACGAGCATGGCGGCGTACTGCGGCAACTGGTTCGCCTGGGCGAGCACGTTCGCACCGGCCTGCACCAAGATCTGGTACCGGGCCATGTTCGAAGCCTCTTCCGCGAAGTCCGCGTTCGTCAGCATCGCTTCGGCCTCGCTCAACGCTTCCAGGTTGTCCTGGAGGGCAAGGACGTTCGGATCGAGCGTACTGCGCTGGATCGCTCCGAGCCGGCCGCGTGCCGTGGTCACGGCGTCAATCGCTTCGCCGACGATCCTGTCGGCCAGTTTGGTGTCCGTGTTCAGGGCCGCGTCCATGCCGCTACGGAGCTGGAACAGCATACCGCTGGTACCGCCGAGGTGGGTCGAGGTCACGTTCGGCAGCGCGATTCGAATCTGCTGCGTCGAAACCACGTCCGGACCGAGCTGGAAGGTCGAGCCGCCGCCGGTGATATTGAAGTTCGATTCACCGACTTCATTCCCGACCGTCATCGACATCGCCAGGTCGGCGTTGTTGATCGAGACGTTGTTCCCGGAAGCGGTCGCTTTCATCCCGTTGATCGTCGCGACGACGTCGGTCCCGGCCAGTTCGTTCATCCGCAGCCCGAGCGGGCAGTAGGTGTTGAACGATCCTTGGGCGACATAGACCTTGACGAAATTCTTGCTCCCGGTTTCGGTCGCTTCGAGAACCAGACGCTGATTGTCGTCGACGTTCCCGGTCATCGTCAGGCCGCTCGACGTCCCGGTGCGCGGGTTGATCAGGTTGTCGTCGGTCTTGATCCCGTAACCGCCGCTCATCGTCGCCTTCGGTTTCGTATCGCTGCCGAAGTTGACGACGGCCGTGGTCGTCGCGGCGGACCCGAGCGTGTTGTTCGACGGCGCCGTCGCGGTGAAATGCTGCTTGAACACGTCGTTGTTGTTCAAGGCGTCCGCCAACAGTTGGGCGTTGATCCCGCCGTCCGTCCCGCTTTGGAGCGCCGAACCGTTGGCCCGGATCGTCAACGTCCCGGTTGTCTCGTCGTACTCGACCGCGACATGGGCAGCCGTCGTCGAGCTCGCCGGGAGCGTGTCATCCTGGATCAGGGCGATTTTTGTCCCGGCCATTTCCGGTCCCGTCTTGATCGCTTCGATCAGGAGCGCCGGATCACTGACGCTGACGCCGCGCGTCTGGGTGAATACGGCTCCGGGAGTCGGCCCCGCTTCGGTGGAGGAAGCGAACCGGAGCGTGTTGAAGTCGTTCGTACCCAGTCCGAGCAAATCCGTCAATCCCACGGCGGTGCCGATCGTCATACTGACGGTCGCCCCCGTGTCGGTCGTCTTGGTATACTCGCGAATCCCTTCCCAGTTGTCGTGCACGGCGCCGTTGATGGCTTCGTTGACTTCCCGTTGGAAATCGGCGCTTCCGGCGGCAAGGGCCTGCGTGGCCGGATTAAGGTAAACGGTCAGGAAACCGTCCTCCTTGTTGAATCCGGCCTGCGAGGAGTCCGTCGTGAAGCGGAAACCGACACCGTTGAGCGCCGAAGTCATTTTGTCCGTGGACAAGGCGATACTCTTGGTCGCGGTTCCGTCGGCGGCGGTCGTCGCATCCGTCCGTAGCGTCACCTTGGCCTGCGTTTCAATGACATCGCCTTTGGTGGCCCCTCCACTCATTGTAACGGCAACCCCTTCACTTCCGGCAGGCCCAAACACAATATCCGGTGTCGTCGCCCCTGCGAGCGCGTTATTAGTAATCGTCCCGATAGCGGTTGCGGCAGAACCATTATAGGCTTTGATTTGGTTGAAAATCGCGTTCGTATTGGCACTGATCACAGTGGCAAGCACCGTACCGAGCGCGTTGGCGGCACTGATGTCCGCGTCGTTTGCCACTTCGACTGTCAATGTACCGGTTTTGCTGTCAAATGAACCGGTACTGTTGTCATCGGCACTCGTTTTGAGTACGATGGTCACCCCGTTAAGAATAGAGCCGCCGTTCGTATCATCAGCGCCGCCGGCCGTAGAGATGCTGAGTGCCAAACCGTTTACGGTTTCCCCCGTACCAGTTCCCGCAACGGAATTGCCTGTGTGAACCGTCGGGGCGGCGTTCGGGATCCGGCCGATCGCGTTCGTGTCGTACATCATCTGGTTGTTGCCGAGCAGGACGAGGTCGTTTTCCGTGATTTCGCAGGTCCCGGCAACTCCGGTCGGCTGGACGATGCCCTGTCCGTAAACGGCGTTGCAGTCGGTCAGGACGGATACGTTGTCGCACTCGTCGACGACCCAGGTCCGGCCGTTCGGATCGACGCCGTCCGGGAGAATCAACGACGCGCTGACGCCGCCGGTCTGCTCCGGAGTCAACGAATTGAACAGGTCGACGATATCCTGGGCGGTCGTGATCGAGTTGCCGCTCGCATCCGTCGCCAGGTTGATTTGAAGGACCGGGACCGTGAGGCCGTTCCGGATGTCGGTTTCGGTCGGGTTGATCAGCGTGACGCCGAGCTGCTGGTTGAGGATCGGGGTCCCGTCCTCGTTCATCGTGCTCAAGCGAACGACCGGGCCGTCGTCCATGCCGGTGAACCGAATGGCGTTGTCCATGTTGACGCTGCCGTGGGAAACGCTGGCGTCCATGTAGGTCATCCTGCCGTCTCCGGTATCGCCCGTCTTCAGGGCGACGTCGAACCGGTCACCCAGTTTTTCCTTGATAAGGTTGGCGACGTCGTTGGCCGTCGCGTTGGCGACGTACTTGCTGGCCATGGGAATTCCGCCGTCGACATGGGTCGGCCCGGCCGGGACGTCGAGAATGACATCGGTGCCCTTGACGCCGCCGGCGAGCGAAGCCTGGACGCCGGACACGTCGTTCATCAGTTTCTGGATATCCTCGGCGGTCGCCCCCGATTTGTAGGTGA
>DOMV01000311.1 GCA_003509805.1 Planctomycetaceae bacterium | reverse complement strand
AAAACGAGTCCCGCGATCAGGGCGGCGACTACAAGAACGCCAATCAGGTCGATAAGAGTAAATGCTTTCGATTTCATAAAAGGGCTCCTTTGAATGGCGTTCTCCATTATCGGGCATGATAAGACGCTTGTAAAGACTGCGGATGTTTTTATTGTCGACCGCCCTGGGCGTCGTATCCGATAGCGGAACACCATTGAAAGTCGGGAGCCGGACAACCGTTTCCGCCGTTTTGTTCCGTAAATTACCGAGGATCGAAACGACCGGCGGAATCGGATGATTTCTCTCCAACCTTCCCTACGGCAAACCTCAAGAAGTCGTCCGCTTCACTTGTTTCTCGTGCGGAATTATTCTAAAACACGTTCAGGGCAGAACGGTTGGCGTCTCCGGCAGGCCCCGCGACACAGGGGCGTTCGGGGGCTGTCGTCTCGCGATAATGTAACCGATTCCCTTGCGGAGAATCTTTTTNNGTCCATCCGGACAAGATTGAATCGCGTCATTGCTTCCTTTCCGCCGCTTGCACGGACGGTATGTTTCCGGCAGGGATGTTTTCATCCTCCCTTCGATTAAGGCGGAAATTTCCCATGAATGCGACCGGCCTAACGACTCTTTCCGAAAAACGAAACGCTTCCCTCTCCAACAACTTGTTCCCACGCCCCCGGATCGAGGCGAATATCAAGGAGACGCAGATTCTCGCAACGATTTCTCAAATGCAGGTCCAAATCGCCGAGTGGTTCGACATCGCGCCGCAGGACATGTACGAAGGTTTCGACAAGCGGCTCCGCAAACGGATCGGCGAATTGTTCGACTGATTCCCTCTCGAGGGCGCACGGAGGCGCTGTTCTTTTTTTATCCCGTTTCCACTTTCGCGCTGCCGCTGCGCGCCAACCTCAACCCCGTTGCCAAAATGATTGAAACAAATATCGTCACACAAAATGGAGTGCTGCCAGAAAATCGTGCCGAACGCATGGCGATTCTTTACGAGTCGATTCGGCTCCGCATTTCGGTATCTGGTCGAGATTACCAATTCGTGTCAAAAGCAGACGAAGGCGGGCGACGGCAATTATCTCGAACTCGAATATACCGTCCTCGACGGCGAACACAAAGGCGCCCGACACTGGGACCGTCTTTGTCTCGAGCATCCGAACCCCAAGGCGGTTAGCCGCGCTTACGCCGCCCTGTCCGCCGTCTGTCATTCCGTCGGTATCCTGCAATTCGAGGAAACGGTCGAGTTGCACCATTTGCCGTTTCAAATTACCGTGCGGAATCGCACCGACGACAGCGGCCGCGTCTCCGCCGAAGTCGCCGCCTACGCGCCGAGACCGACCTTTTCCAACAACGCCACCAACTCCAGCGCGACGCCGAACCAACAGACGGCCGGCCGCAATCCCGGCTCGAATCCCTGGGGACGCCCGTCGCAAAACGGAACACCGTAACCCTTCAACAACAACCCGAACAAGGAAACCCGACATGAAAACGATCTTGATTGCCGCGCTGGTGATGACCGACGACGATAACCGTGACGAAAACGATTCCCGCGTTCCCGACCCGGAGCCGAACCCGCTGGACTTGCTGTTCGCCCGATTGCTTTACGAAACGAAAAAAGGCCGTAACCCCGACATCTGGAGTATTGATCCGCATGGGACCAGCGAGCCGCTGGATCGCAGACTCCTCCCGGCCCTTCGGGCGGTCGGTTTCGATTTCAAAGCCTTTCAAAACGACAACCTCGAATAAATTATGGGCCATTTTTCACGCTCTAAAGGAAAACGCGGCGAGCGGGAACTGGCCACTGAACTGACCCGCGTTTTGGGCGTCTCGGCCCGGCGCGGGCAGCAATTTCAAGGCTCGCCCGATTCGCCCGACGTTGTTACGGATATTCAACACGTCCACTTCGAGTGCAAACGCACCGAACGGTTCCGGCTCTACGAGGCTTTGGAACAGGCTCAAAACGATGCCGGAACGGAAAAATTGCCCGTCGTTTGTCACCGGCAGAACGGCAAACCCTGGGTTATCGTCCTCCGGCTCGACGACCTCCCGGCCATCATTTCCACCCTGCGCGAACACCTGAAACCCGAACCCGATGGAACAGAAACCGATCCGGCAGAGCGTCGACCCGAAAATCATCCGGGTTGATCTCGGAACACAGGTCCGAAAGGGCAACAACGAGGAAACAATCGAGGAATACGCCGAAGCGATGGCAGGCGGCGCGGTGTTCCCGCCGCTGACCGTCTTTTTCAACCTCGCGACCGTCCTCTACATTCTCGCCGACGGATTTCACCGCCTGATCGCTCATCTCCGGGTTCGTCCGAACGATCCGATTATCGTCGAGCAATATCTCGGCACGGTCGAGGATGCTCGGTGGTTCAGTATCGGTGCGAATAAAACGCACGGCTTGAAGCGGTCGAATGAGGATAAACGTAACGCCGTTGAAATGGCGCTGCTTCATCCCAATAGTGTAGACATGAGCGACGGGTTAATTGCCGATCACGTCGGCGTTACACAACCTTGTGTTTCGAAGATCAGAAAAGAATTGATTGCAGCGGGGCGACTCATAACCGTTATGAGTCGAATCGGAAAAGACGGTCGCGCCATCAATGTTTCGAACATCGGCGAAAAAGACATTCGGTCCAGCAATTGCAGCGTTTGCGGCCATTACAACATGCCTCGCTGCATGATGGACGACGACAGCCGCGATCCGCTCGAACCGGCCTGTTCGGATTTCATCGAGATTCCGAAACGGGAAACGAAACCGGAAGACGACGGGGATTTCGACGATCCCCGCTTCGAGCAGGACTACGTTCCGAAAGAGGTCCGGCGCCGGATTGCGCGCCGCAAGCCCGGCGAGTATGTCGACGTGCCGCTTTCCAAAACGAACACCGACCTTGCCGCCGCCGAAATCCGCCATTTTTTCGATGAAAACTATCTCGCCGCACTGGTTCAATCCGCACTCAAACTCCTGCGACAATAAATGACACGTAAATTCAAGCTGACGAACGAAACGGTCGTCCTCGACAAAAAGCGAACCCTATACCGGATCAAGGCCCTGGTCGACTTCGGTAATGTCAGGGCGGGAACGAAGGGCGGCTTCGTCGAGGTCGAGGAAAACCTTTCCCACGACGGGCTCTGCTGGATCGCGGACAAGGCGATGGCCTACGGTCATTCGAGGGTCAGCCAAAACGGGCTGCTCAAGGACAGGGCCGTCATCAAGGATTACGTCTGCATTCACGGAAGCGGCATCGTCGGCGGTGAAGCGTTTTTGAATCAATCCGTCCACGTTTTCGACCAGGGAACCGTCGTCGCGCAGTCGTTCCTGACCGGCGCGGCGACCGTCAGCGGGAGCGCGACGGTTTCCTGTACGACATTAGACGGCGTGCGACGCCGCCCGAACATGCAGGATTTGAGCATCATTACCGATAACGCAAGGCTGGAGGAACGAGGCCGTTTGAAAGGATCGGCGACGCTTCGCGGGAACACGGTCCAGCGCGGGTACAGCCTGTTGTCCCACAACGTCGTTTCCGACGGGAACATCGTCATCGGCGGAGCGGTCCGTATCGCGGATGACGTGAAATTGTTCGGCAACGTCACCCTCGGCGGACAAGGCGTCTTGCGAGGGAATGTGATTCTTTACGGCGACGAAAAAGGGCTCAAAATCGCCGGGCCGTCGCTGCTCATCTGCAAGGCGGGAGTTTACGGCCACGGAAACTTTTACGGACTCAAGCTGAGCGGCGATCAATTTCATATCGGGAGAAGCGCTTCATGACGATGATTCTTCGGCCCTATCAGCGGGAGGCGGTCGACGCCGTTTACGAGCATTTGCGTAACAAGGACACGAACCCTTGTGTCGTGCTTCCGACGGCGGCGGGAAAAACGCCGGTCCTGGCCACGATTTGCAGCGACGCCGTAACCCATTGGAACGGTCGCGTTTTGGTCCTGGCCCACGTCAAGGAATTATTGCAACAAGCCGCCGACAAACTCCAGGCGATCTGTCCCGACGTTCCGGTCGGCGTTTACTCCGCCGGTTTGGGAAGCCGCGACACGACGGAGCCCGTTATCGTTGCGGGAATCCAGTCGGTCTACCAGAAAGCCGACGTCCTCGGCCATTTCGATCTGATTATCGTCGACGAGGCCCACCTTTTGCCGCCGGACGGCGAAGGCATGTACCAGACTTTTCTCCGGGGCGCAAAAACGGTCAATCCGAACGTTCGCTTGATCGGCCTGACGGCGACTCCGTACCGGCTCAAATCCGGCATGCTCTGCGGCGTCGACAATCTCCTCAACGAAATCTGTTACGAAATCGGCGTCAAGGAACTTATCGTTCGAGGGTTTCTCTGCCCGCTCAAATCGCGGGGCAGCGAGCTTGCCGTCGATACGTCCGACTTGCACCTGCGCGGCGGCGAATTCGTTCCCGCCGAGGTCGAGGCGCTCATGGGCGCCGACGAATTCGAGAGGACGGCCTGCAGGGAAATCATTTCCCGTACAAAAGACCGCAACAGCGTCCTGGTGTTCGCCGCGTCGGTCGAACGGGCCGAGGCGGTCCGTAATCTGCTCGCCGTTTGCTGCGGGGCCGAATGCGCCGTCGTGACCGGCGAAACGTCGGCGACGGAACGGGATTTGTCGTTGCGCCGGTTCAAGGGCGAAGCGGTCGAAGCGAATCTGCTCGGCGACAAGCTGCCGCCCCTGAAATATCTCCTGAACGTCAACGTCCTCACGACGGGCTTCGACGCCCCGAACGTCGATTGCATCGTCCTGTTGCGACCCACGGCGTCGCCGGGTTTGTATTACCAGATGGTCGGGCGCGGTTTTCGGCTCCACGAATCGAAGTCGGATTGCCTCGTGCTGGATTACGGGAACAATATTTTGCGGCACGGCCCCGTCGACGCCGTTCGGATCAAGCCGCCGTCGGAACGCGACGGCACCGGCACGGCTCCTGCGAAGGAATGCCCGAAATGCCGTCTCATCATGCACGCCGCGATTTCCGTTTGTTCCGAGTGCGGCTTCGAGTTTCCGAAACGGGAAGTCAATCACGAACGGCAGGCGTCCGGCGAGGGCGTCGTTTCCGGCGAGACGGTCGACACGACCTATTCCGTTTACGACATCGATTATTCGGTCCATACCAAGTGGGGCGCGAACGACGATTCCCGGAAAACCGTTCGCGTCGATTACGTCATCCGGCAGAGCCGTAGTTTTCGCGTCTGCAAATCCGAATGGGTTTGCCCGGAGCATGACGGCTGGGCTCGCAAAAAATTCGAGGACTGGTGGAAAAAGCGCTCCGACACGCCGCCGCCGTTCACTGCCAGGGAGGTCGTCGACATCGCCGAGTCGGGCGAACTCATACCGAGCATCGAAATTGTCGTCCGAAAAGTCGCCGGGGAAAAGTACGACCGCATCGTCAAGCACCGGCTTGCGGACGGACCTCGCGACTTTCCGGCGGCTCCCGACGCAACGTCGGATCGGTTTTGCGGCGGCTGTTTCAATTATTCTTACGGCTTCTGTTGCCTCCGTCAAAAAGAAGGCTATACCGAACAAACTCCGGCCTGCGAAGAGTTTACGGAGCCGGACGATGTGCCGTTTTGATTTCAGGAAAAAGCATGGTCTTTATTTCACCCTCCGCCGCGGAGTCGGGTTTCACCACCCGCCAACGGCTCCTGCTCCTGCTCGCATTTCTCGTCGGTTTGTCGCTCTGCGCACTGAGCGGTTGCCCCCATTGAAAGGGTTTTCCATGAGTTTCAGTAAAAACGTTTCGATCACGCTCGGCGATCTGCACTTGCCGTTTAATAATGTAACGGCAACGAAGCTGGCGATTGAATTCATTCGCGAACAAAATCCGGGCCGAATTCATCTGCTCGGCGATATTCTCGACGCGGTATCGGTCAGTCGCTTCGACAAAGACCCGACCCGCAAGGAAAATCTCCAGGACGAACTCGATTCCGTCCGCGATTGGCTCACCGAACTGCGGGACGCCGCGCCGAGGGCGAAAATCATCTACTCCGAGGGCAATCACGAATATCGGATACGAAAATACCTCATGTCGGAAGCGAAGGCACTTGCCGGTCTGCGGTCGCTCGCCCTGGAAAAACTGCTCGATTTCGCAACGCTCCGCGTTCGTTTCCGGCCCCAAGACCGGCCCTACCGGATCGGGCATCTGCTTTTTACGCACGGCCAGTTCATCTCCCGGTGGTCGGCCATGTCCGCCAAACGGCACTTCGAGCAGTTCGGATGCTGCGTCATTCACGGCCACACGCACCGGCTCGGCTCCTTTTACCATACCGATATCGCGACAACATTCGCCGCCTTCGAAAACGGCTGCCTGTCGACCCTGACGCCCGATTACGTTACGGCACCGGACTGGCAGAACGGCTTTTCCGTCGTCTATCACGGCAAAAACTACTTTCACGTCGATCAGGTCGCCCTGATCCGAAATCGGTTCTGCTTTCACGGAAAAGTGTACGGCTCCCAGCGTGCCGCTCCGTCGAATGCCGTGGAAGATTTGTCCTGACGACCGGTTCATTCTATCACTCTCTTACGATTTTGAAAAGACACCATGACGGGCGAACAAGATATTTTGCAACATCTGCTGCAAAAAGCGTACACCGACGACGCACTCGACCAGGCGGCCCGCGCGCAGTACGAAAAGCTCGTTCTGCGTTTCCCGGAGGACGGCGCGGAGTTGGAGCTTTCGCTCAACGATCTCGACGAGGCTCGTGAAAAGACGCTGCGGAACCTTGCCGACACCGGCTACACGACCCAATCGCTCCGTTATCACGGTCCAGGCGGCGGTCACATTCTGCACGTTAATTTGAGGGGCGGGAAATATCTCGAACTCGCAAACGACAAGCAATCGGTCGTCGTCGGCATGCACGATTCCGGCAAGCGTGAAACTTTTTCCACCGGGGCCGTGCGCGATACCGCCGAGGGAAAACCGAGAATCGACCTGATTTCGCCGTTCGCCACGGAAAAACTGGCCGAATGGCTGACCGCCGGGGCGAAAAAATACGGGCCGAGAAATTGGGAAAAGGGCATCAGTCTGGAAAGGCATCTACAATCGCTCCTGCGCCACCTGACGAAATTCCAGCAGGGCGTCGACGACGGCGAGGACCATCTCGTCGCGGTATTTTGTAACGCGATGTTCATGGTCCACACGCGCGAAATGGTACGAAAAGGCGTCCTGCCGAAGTCTTTACTTGACATGCCGGATTACCATGCCATGCCGCCGGGCCACAACAACGGTGATGAACCGCTTGATTATTGACCGCTTCCACCTTTTGGAAAGGACATGATGACGAAAGCCGAACGAAAAATCCTGTCGGAAAAAATCGCCCTCGAAATCCGTGAGGAAATGGAACACGCCGAAGCCGTCCACGGCCCGTTCCACTCGCTCCATGAGGCTTTGGCCGTACTGCGAGAGGAATATATCGAAACGGAAAATGCCGTCTTTTGGGAGGC
>DOMV01000408.1:14612-17809 GCA_003509805.1 Planctomycetaceae bacterium | reverse complement strand
T
Organism: Planctomycetaceae bacterium; assembly: GCA_003509805.1. GTDB lineage: Bacteria > Planctomycetota > Planctomycetia > Pirellulales > Thermoguttaceae > UBA8133. The sequence goes on along the minus strand of DOMV01000408.1, from coordinate 17,808 downwards.
TCCGCCCAAGGGGTGCGGGGGGCGGGGCCCGCAATCTCGGATGCCAGCACCCGCGCATCGGTCCCGAGCGTCACGGCATCCGACTCGCCGCTGAATTCCGTTTCGAGATACTTCTTGTCGGCCAGAGCCGGATCGGCGAGATTGGCCGCCCCCAGCTTGTAATTCGGATTGGCCAAATGCAACTTGACCCGGTAACGGTAGGTTTTTCCCACTTCGACGTCAAAATCGAAGAACCGAAAGAGATAGTCGTTGACGACGATCGTGTCCTCTTCAAGAGTGTTGAATTGACCGCTTCCCAATTCTCCGGGAATGCCGCTCGCGGCACGGAAGGGCGAACCCCCGAGCCCCCTGGGTTCACGGCCGATCGTTCCTCCTTGCCCTGCCTGAAAGGGGTCGAATTGGTCGATGACGGAAGGATCGAATTTTTCCATTTGTTTTTGATACTCCTCCATGCGCCTCGCGTACTTTTCCTGGTCCTCCTTGAGCATCTCCATAAGAAGCGGAATCGGCGAATGGGTGATTTCCTTGCCGAATTCTTTTTTGACGAGCGGCGGGAGTGGATACGCCATCGGGAGCATTCCGGGCGGTGTCGGGGCCAAATACACCCGATCGACCCGTTCCGCCGAGAAACCGACCCATTTCAGGCTTTCCTCATAAAAGCTTTTCAACGGATCAATCGATACCCACGGAGTACGCCCGGTCGGAGTTTCCTCGCAACGTTCGACGTCGTATTTGACGTACATCGGATGGTCGCGGAAAGGATCATGAAATTTCGAGGACGGAAAAATGGCGAGATACGTATCAAGCTGCCGACGGACCGGAATCAGGCCGGTTAAAACGACCCAGCGTTTTCCTTCGAGCTCCTTGGCCGTTGCCGGGGAGGAACCGCCCGCCCCGAATCCGCCAAACCCGAAACCGCCCGCAACGGTCGTTTTGGGTTTCACCTGGATCGCGCCGATCCCGCTTCTCGCCTTCAGGTCATGGACGGCAAAGACCTCCGGTTCCGTTCTCGGAAGCCGTTCCGGAAAAACGGACGGATTCCATACCGTCCGCGTCTGGTAATACCGGGGATCGACCGGTGTTTTGATCTGGCGGGCAAGAATGTCATACCTGAAAACGGAAACGCCCTCTTGGGTCGCGGTCCGTTCGTTGTTGTCGACCCGGCTCCTCGCGTCATTTGCCGACTTTGTCAGGTCTTCCGGAAGCCAGCTTAACGGTTCGAATTTCGTTCCCCACAAGGCAATCCAGATCGCCAAGGGAACGATCAGCCCCAGGAGAATCTTCTCGCCGTGTCGGATGAAGAACTGTTTGATATCGAATTTCGGTTTGCCTTTGAGCATCGTAGAAACAAAACTGGTGTTGGTCGGGATGAAACAATGGTTGCGAACGTTTCGCGGCGGGTGGCGATGAAACCGTTTTTCCCGGCGCGATTTTTATGGCGATTCCCCTTCCGGGACAGCGGGACTTGGGGATTCCGGTTCTCCGCCGGGGTCCGCCGGGATCGCCTCGCCGGAATTGGAGGTTTCGGCTAATTGCAAGTCGGTAGTAAACTCGGGAGAATTGAAAATATTGATGATCCCGTAAATTTCAATTGCGACGCTCTCGGTTCCGTACGGTCCCAACGAACCGCCCACGTAAGTCGAGCCGCCGGCGTCCGTATCACTCCCCGCATATGATGACGGAGAAGAACCGCCTCCACCACCTCCGAGAGGTCTGACGCCCATTCCGCCTCCACCTCCTCCGGGAGGTCTGCCGCCCATCCCGCCACCACCGCCGGAAGGTCTGACGCCCATCCCGCTCCCGCCCCCTAACTCCGTCGACGCGGTCATGTTGACGTAATTGGACAGTTCGAACGGCTTGGCGTCGGGCGGATTGAACCGCACCCAAAGAATATCCATCGGCATATCGCAATTGGCGCATTCGATGAGAATATCGGGTATCTTCGTTTGATCGACAACCAATTGCAGGCAAACGGGCATCCGGTTGAATTGCGCGTACGGGGCTTCCGCGTCATATGTCAGAGGAACATTGTCCGCATCGACATAACGGAGTTGACGTATCGTCGCGGCCTGGACGTCGTCGGGCAACATGCCTGCCCCTATTTCGTTCATGGAAGAAGCCGCGTCGAGCAACGAGGAACCGGAGGAATCTCCCAAAGCCACGCCCAACGAAATCGTTCGGGCGCTCATGTCGCGAATCATGCCCGAGGCTTCGTTGCCGATCCGCAAACCTTCGATTCTCTTGACGGCGGCGTTGTGAATGCCGGTCGCATTCGCGTTCACTTTGACGATTACCGATAGAAGCGCCCGGTAAACCCAGAGGTTTTCCTGGATAAGCCATATCTCCTTGGGGCCCGGCGGCTGGGTCGGACTCCAGTTCTCCATCATCCGGTATATTTCCGGCTGGGGCCAGTCGAGAACACCGACAACCTTCGTTTCGAGCGGTTTTTCCAGCTCGGATCCCGGAGCGGCATAACCGCCCATCGCGCCCTTCGGGGCGGCGCTCGGCATCGACGATCCCCGGCCGACCAGGGAAGACTGGTCCGTCGCGAGGCTTTTCCGATTCGGCCCGAACGGTTCGAGCGGTTTCCAACTGCCGTCGTTTTCATCCAGAAAAACGACGTGGCGAGGGCGAACGCTTTCTTCCATCTTGGGAAGCGATGTTTCGATAAATTCACGATAGGTCAGGCGGTCCGCCCAATCGATTCCCGTTCCGGGGCGTTTACCCCGGACGTTGTTTCGGAAACGGGCACCCAGGTTGATCGGCCAATCGTTCCGTTCCCGCTGCTCTCTCTGCAACGCCGTCCATGCGTCTTTGACGTAAACTTTGAGTTCGTTCGTCAGCCGGACGATTTCATCGATCGTCTTCTGGTTCGGATGCTCCGTGTCCGTTTTCAGCGTGTCGACGGCTTTTTTCTGCTGCTCCAATTCCGATTTGCGGTTCGTAAACGTTTTGGAAACGTTCCCGGCCGAATAAACCGTAATGCCGACCGAGAGCAACAGTGCCAACGGAACACAGATCCAGAAAATATGCTTCTTGATCGCCGCTAAAGTGATTTTCGATTGTGCTTTGGCCATGAAATGCTGATGGAGAGTGTTTTGTAGACCCGCGAATAAATTTTGACCCGTCGGTCGAGCCGTCCCTGCGCGCCGCATGGCGGAAGCACGGCGCGGCTTCCTTCGGCGCCGCTACGTTC
>DOMV01000408.1:11907-14540 GCA_003509805.1 Planctomycetaceae bacterium | reverse complement strand
GAAGTTCCCTCTTCCGTTTCTCCAGGTTCGGCCGGTCCTTCCGGTGCGACGTCTTCAGAAGGCTCGGCAGGTTCGGCATCGGAAGACGGGAGTGGCGGTTCGTCACCTTCGGGGGTTTCCTCCCCGGTTTCTTCTCCGTCGGCCGCCGGAGCAACCGGAACGGGGTCGTTCCCGGCAGGCGTCGGTTCTTCCGTCGCGGTTCCGGCCTCTTCCCGGGCGAGACGTGCCGCTTCGGCCGCATCCTGCCTTGCTTTTTCACGCACGCTTGGAAGGGTTTCGACCCAAGCGAATTGGACGACGAAATCGAATTTTCGCAACGTGATTTTATCCTCGGGACGGAGTTTCCTCAAATCGAGCCCTTGGGAACTACCGGACCTGGAAGAGCCGTTCAAAATCGTATTCGCATCCGCCGTAAACGGATTGATGTCCATTTCGCTCCCGCCCATGGGGTTTATTCCGCCGGCGGAGGCGCCCATGCCGCGACGCATGTGCTGCATTCTTTCCTGTTCCGATTCGATATAAAGCCGAAGAACGGCTCTCGGATCAAGGGTTTCCGTTTCGATTGCCTTCGGCGTGTAGACGAGCGTCGGATAACTGATGCCGAGTTCCTTCATGGTGACTTCCTCGGTCGCATCGGCCGCCTCCATGCGCTTGTGCATACCGGCGGGAAACTTCAGTTTGATTCGCTCGCCGTCGGGAGTGTACCCTTTGAGCGGACGGAGCAATCGTTCCACGACATATTGTCCGCCGAACAGGGTATCGACGGCGCCGTTGTGATAGTGGTAACCGACCAGTTGGACGACTTTTCCTTTCGTACCCGCCGGCGGCCCGGGGACCATCGCGATCCTCTGCTCCTCGGTGAGCATCTCAGGCGTGAGTTTCGGCGTCTCCGCCCCTTCCTCCCCTCCCCCCGTCGCCGCCGGGGGTTCGACTCCCGCGGGAACGACTCCCTCGGCCAGCCATTCGGCGACCTCTTCCCGATCGGGAAGATAAAGACCGTAGGTTTTCAACGGTTCAAACCAGGTGGCAAGATCGGGGACGTTGATCGCGTCGATATTGAGAATGAAGAGCCGTTCTTGTTTTTCGATCGCCACTCTTCCTTGTTCGCGATCGAGTTGTTCATGTTCGACCGGCAAGATGACATTGAGCGCCTTGAGAAGCTCATTCCAAGCGATGCGTCCTTCGACGCTGACGGTCAAATTGTCGCCGATCGTTTTGACTTTACCGAATTCGCCGACGGCCGCCACCGTCCCGCTTTTCATTTCGCTGCCGTGTTGGACCGCCTGCTTGGCGGCGCTTTCCGCGGGAGCGTAGGCGCCGCGTTTCACCGTCTCCAAGGCTCGCGACGCGCCGGTGAACCAGAACGTCAATCCCAGCATGATGATCGCACACGCCGCCAGCGCCCAGGGTTTTTTCTCGCGAATGATCCGTTCCGTGACGACTTCCTTCGGAATCAGGTTGGTCCCGAGCGGCGCTTCGTCGAGCGCCTGGACCGCAAGCCCCAGGCTGACACCGAAGGAAACAAGGTTTTCCTTGAACATCGGCGCGTTGATTACTTCGTCGCCGAGGAGGCGGTTGAAATTGGCGACCCGGATGACCTCGTAGCCGAGATTCTGTGCGAGGAACTGGCGCAAACCGGGCATTTTCATCGCGTTACCGAGCGCGAGCACTTTCGAGAATTTTGCTTTTCGGTTAAGGCTCTGGTAAAATTCGATGGACCGATGGACCTCGGTCAGCATCTCGTTGAACACGGGCCGCATCGCTTGGAAAACCGCCTTCGGATCCTGGGCCGCCGCGGCGTTCCGCTTGAGATACTCCGCCTTGGAGAACGTCAGTTTCAGCCCCTTCGTGAGCGCTTTGGTGAAACTGTTGCCGCCGATGACGATACTGCGAACCCAGATCGAGTAGCCGTTCGTGATCACGACGTCGCTCGCGTCGGTCCCGATGCAAAGGACGACGACGTAATCCGGCGGATTTTCCGGATCGAGTTCGTAATTGTTGGCAACGGTTCGGAGCTGATCGTAGGTTACATAGTTATAGATCGCGAGGGGCGAACTCTGGATGCAATCGATGTCGATTCCCGCCGTCAGGTAAGGGTTGAGCGAACGCATCGCGACGTCCTTCTTCATGGCGAACATCCCGATCTCGGAATCAAGCAGCCCGTCGGTTCCCTCGTTGGCGCCGATCGGCTGGAAATCCCAGATCACGTCTTCCAAGGCGAAAGGCAACCATTGTTTGGCCTCGTACTTGAGGATATCCGGTACTTTCCTGGGATCGACCGGCGGCAGACGCAGAAAACGGGAAATGGTATTCTGGCCGGCCACGGAAATCGCGACACGATCACCCTTCGTGCTGTTCCGGGAAAGAAACGTCGTGAGCGTTTCCGCCATGATCTCGGCCGGATCGGCTCCCGGTTGGGAAAGAATTTTCGAGTGCTCGATGTAATCGAATGCCAACGCTTCGATCTTGCCCGGCTCGGCGGCTTCGCGGCAACGGATCGCCTTCAACGAGGAATTGCCTATGTCGATTCCCCAAACAGTCGTATTTTTAGCCATGGAAATACTGCAAAGAAATGCTGCGAAAACACTGCGAAAACAAATGGAAGGCGACTATGCCGGAAACGCGATGAAAAC
>DOMV01000408.1:174-11845 GCA_003509805.1 Planctomycetaceae bacterium | reverse complement strand
TTGTTCGCGGGAGGATTGTCATGTCGTTTACAGTGTATCAAAAACGATTTTCGAACCCGATTGGCACGAGGCAGCCCTTCTGCCCATACAAAATCGCCCATACGCCCATATAAAAATCCGGCTGCCGACGGCACGGGTCATCCGGAAATTTCACGCAATCATTCTAAGAGTTTTTCCGGCCGGTGTCAACAATTTACATCATTTTGAAAAATTTTTTAATATTCCATGCGAACCCTTGATTGTTTCACCGAAAAACGATACACTCTACGGCTGCCCGTCGAGTTTGTCGGCGTGTGCATTTTGGGGTTTTTACAGATTTTCTTTCGGAGGTTACAATGAACAACGGTATCTCTTTGTTGTCGCACGGAAAACCTGCCACGCGAAGCCCTCGCTGTTTAAGATGCGAAGGGGGGGCAAGATGGGCGTTCACGCTCGTTGAGCTTTTGGTNNCTTCCGGCTGTCATGGCGAGCGGGCTCGAAAGGAAAGCTTGTTACCAGTCCGGTATCCAAAGGGGAGTTTTGTCGTAAAATCACACACTTTTTGCGGAAGGAGTCGTTCATGCGGAAGCACGTTGTCAAACTAGAGGGGGAGGGCAATCCGGGCGGTTTTACGCTGGTTGAACTGCTTGTCGTCATCGCGATTATCGGCGTGTTGATCGCCCTGTTGCTGCCCGCCGTTCAGGCTGCACGTGAAGCGGCCCGGCGGATGCAATGCACGAACCACTTGAAACAAATCGGACTGGCCGTGCATAATTTTCACGACACGAACCGCGGCCTGCCGCCTTCCGTCATCGGCGCTTACCGGCGGACGACGTTCTGGTTCCTGATTCTCCCGTTTGCCGAGCAGGAATCCGCCTACAACCTGCTCGCGACGTTGCCGGACGGGGTCGCGACCAACGTCGAGACTCCGACGAAAACATCCTCGACGCCCAACTATCGCGACAGTATCCCCGGTGCGGACGACGCTGCCCGGGAAGAATATCTCCGGCCGCTGGCGGCAATTTCATTCTACGTCTGTCCCAGCCGCCGTGCGGCGACCGGGCAAATGACCAACTCCGGTTGGAAAGATGGTGACACCAATCCTCCGTGCGACGGCTCGACGTGGATCCCGGACCGCTGGCTGTACGGCCCGGCCAGCGACTACGCCATCGCGGGCGTCTACTTCTCCGATCCCGGCAACCCGGACGTCGTGTTCGGCAGCGATCCTGGAGCGATCAATCAGACTTTTGCCCGGACCACGGTGGCGGCTTGGAATGAAGAAGCGGGGCGCGAACGTGGCCCGTTTCGGAGCGCCGCGTTCTCGGCGACGTCCGGGACTCCGGCGGATGTGGATTTCGTCAAAACCTGGAGACCGCGCGACGATATGGCTTGGTGGTCCGACGGAACGACGAACCAAATCATCGTCGGGGAAAAATACATGAGGCAAAACGATTTGTACAACAACATCTACGATGCGACTTGGTTCATGGATCAGGGAGACTCGATCGGCGGGATATTCCGGACCATCGGCGGCTACGTTCCGGTGGCCCGCTCGGAATACGAAACGAACGAATGCCAGCATTTCAAGCGTCGTTTCGGTAGTTGGCATCCCGGTATTTGCCACTTTTTGATCGGAGACGGCTCGGTCCGTGGCATTGCGACCTCCGTACCGGTGGAAACGATGTCGCGATTGATCGTCGTCAATGACGGCAATGCCGTGACTTTACCGTAAGCCGTATGGCCGGCGTGGCGATCCCTGAAATTCCAACATACATTCAAGATAAAGAAAGGATGACCGATCCTGATGAAACGGTTCATCGGCATGATATTGATTCTCGGCGCGGCAATCGCTTGCGGTTGCAGTGAGAAACAGCAACTCCACGGCACTGTTACGTTTGCGGACGACGGTGCTCCCGTACCGGTCGGCGCGGTTTATTTTTCGACGCCGACTTTCGAAGCGGTGGGAGCGATCAAAAAGGATGGTACGTATATCGTCTCCTCAACCGGTCATAACGACGGTATCCCGAAAGGGGAGACGTACAAGGTCAGCGTCGTCGGCGCCGACATCGTCGAAAACACAACCTCCGCAGGCGGGAGCGCCGGCGGGAGCAAGCGTACCCCGCTGGTCGACCCGAAGTATAGGAACAAGGACACCTCGGGCCTGACGTTTACCGCGGACGGGACCCGGCGCTTCGATCTCACCTTGGAGCGCGCGAAACCGGGTAACAAAAAATAACCCCGGAACCCTTTCCTTCCGTACCGCGGCGTCTGCCGCCATCCTCCAACGTGGTCCCGATCCCAAAACGCCCGGGCCGGCGCTCTCGTTCCGCCGCCGGGTTCCGGGTAGGAAAACGAATCGCCTCTTTTCCACCGTCTTGATATACCGCAAACGGCAGGACAATCCTCCCGCGAACAATCGCCGGCCGCCCGACCGGCCCGTTTAAGCACTTGCCTGTACAGGGGTTGAGGTGAGTGAGTGCGGCAAGCGGACTTGACCGACTGTCCGTTTTCATCGCGTTTCCGGTATAACATAACTGCAAGCCCGACAAAGAGAAACGCCCAAACGGCGATTCTTGATCGCGGATCCGGAAAATTGCCCTTTACCGAAACCGTGAAATCTGTTATGCTTCCGTCCGTTTGGATTTTGCCCGGGTTTCCAACCGTTTGAATTTCCAAACACAACAAGAGCAAGGCGTATAACAAGCGCAGGGCGATTGGTTTTTCAGACGGGAAAAGCAAGGCGGGGGACGATGCGACATGTTCGTCGTCCCTTCCCGTAAAGGACCGACAATCACATGGACGACGTCGATCACGACCGTTTTTCCCGCAAGTATTGCCCGATACTTTGACGCCGGGGTTTCCCGCGTCAAACGTGTTTGTTGCAAAAAAATTTTTGGTCGATAATTCACCGTTTTGGCAAGGAGGCCGTTTGATGAAACCGTATGTTATTGCCGAGGTTGGTTGCAACCACAAAGGCGAAATCGATACCGCCAAGGAAATGATCGAAGTGGCGGCGATTTTCTGCAAAGTCGATTCCGTCAAATTTCAGAAGCGGACACCGAAAGAATTGCTCAGTCAATTCGAGTACCACGCCCCGCATCCGAACCCGCACCACAGTTACGGACGGACCTACGGCGAACACCGGGAAATGCTGGAATTTACCGTCGATCAGCACAGGGAACTGAAAGAGCATTGCGAACGGTTCCATGTCGATTACTCCACGTCGGTTTGGGAAATGACCTCGACGAAGGAAATCGTAACGCTCGACCCGAAATACATCAAGATTCCCTCGGCGTCAAACGTCGATTTCGACATGCTCGGCTACCTGTGCGACCACTATCGCGGGCGGATCGATCTTTCGCTGGGAATGACGACGCGGCAGGAAGAAGAAAAAATCGTACGTTTCTTCGAGGATCGCAAACGTGAAAAAGACCTGGTGCTTTATCACTGCATCTCGGGTTATCCGGTCCCCTTGGGGGATTTGTGCCTGCTGGATTTGACGCGATTGCGGGATTCCTATGCCCATATCGTCGGCGGCATCGGTTTCTCGGGACACCACAACGGCATTTCCGCGGACATTGTGGCGTTGACCTTGGGAGCCCGATATTTCGAGCGACACTTCACGCTGGACCGAAGTTGGAAGGGAACCGACCATGCCGCGAGCCTGGAACCCGACGGAATGCGACGGCTGGCACGGGACCTGGGCAACTGCATCCTGACGCTCAAAAACCGGGAGCAAGAGGTCTTGCCGATCGAGGACGTGCAACGCAAAAAACTGAAACGAAAAGTCGCGTGATCCGACGGGGAGTTTGCCATGAATATCGCCTTCATTCCCGTGCGCGGCGGCAGCAAGTCGATTCCGCTGAAGAACATCAAGCCGATCTTCGGAAAGCCGCTCGTCCTCTGGACGGCGGCGGCGGCGGTCGGCGCATCCTGCATCGACCGGGTCGTGATCGCGACGGATTCGGACGCCATCAGGATGTGCCTTTCGGAATCCGGCTTGCCGAAGATCGAAATTTACGACCGCCTCCCGGAGAACGCGGCGGATACGTCGTCGACGGAAGACGTCATGCTCGAATTCATCGAACGGTCGAGTCTCCGGGCGAACGACCGGTTCTTTTTGATCCAGGCGACCTCGCCGTTGTTGCAAAGCGTCCACATCGAAGAGGCGTGTAAAACGCTTCGCGAGACCGGCGGTGATTCGCTGCTGACGGCGGTCCGGGACAAACGCTTTTATTGGAACGAAAACGGAAAGCCGCTCAACTACGATGTTCAGCAGCGACCCCGACGGCAGGATTTCGCCGGCGCGCTCATGGAAAACGGCGCCCTGTACATCAATTCCGTCGAAAATATTTTACGGGATCGAAACAGGCTGTCGGGTAACATCGTCGTTTATGAGATGCCGGAATACACCGGTGTCGAAATCGACGAGCCGGACGACTGGGTGATCGTCGAACAATTGATGAAAAGACATTTGGCCGATCCGCGCTCGCCAAGCGCCGATATCCGGCTTTTCGTCACCGACGTCGACGGCGTGATGACGGACGCCGGGATGTACTACGGCAGCGACGGGGTGGAATTGAAGAAATTCAATACCCGCGACGCCGTGGGACTGCGGCTGCTTCGTGAGCGGGGGATCAAGACGGCCATCATTACCGGCGAGAATTCCCGGTGCGTCCAGGACCGCGCGGATAAAATCAAGATCGACTACGTTTTTCAAGGCATCGAGGATAAGGCGGCGGTGCTCCGGCAAATCTGGCGGGAGACGGGCATCACCCCGGGAGAAACGGCGTATATCGGCGACGACGTGAACGACCTTTCGGCGATCCGGATCGTGGGTCGCAGCGCCTGCCCGGCCGACGCCGCGGAAGCGGTCAAGGCGGAGGTGGATGTCGTCCTTACCCGAAACGGCGGCCACGGCGCCGTCCGGGAATGGTGCGAATGTGTCCTCAAGGCGGGCGCGGAGGTCCCATCGCGCAAAGATGCCTACGAAAAATGGGAGTAACCACACGTCTGTTGTTTTCAACATTTTCTAAACCATGTCCAAGACATTCCACGTATTTTTAATTCACAATCCGATCCTCTACCTCATCGCCAAGCGGGTTATCGAGTACAAAAAACTCGATCCCGAAGATTGTCTGTTTCTGGGAGGAGGCGGTTTTTCCGTTACCACGGCAGGGGCCGCTTGTGCTAATGATCTAAAGCATATTGGATTCCGTCATATTGACACCCCAACCGACTGGCATACGTCGCATTATTTTGTTGATCGAAGCCAGGTGGAAAACACGGAGAATATCGGAAAATTTGACTCTTACGTAGCAAATTTGTTTGGAAACGATGAATTTCATCTCTACTTGCCGCAATCCTCGCTCCCGTACTTTAGTGTTTTCGCGTCACATCCTCGTTGCGGAGCTTTCAGCTATGTGGAAGAGGGGTTGCTTGCCATCGGATTACGAGGTCGGGAAATAAAGGGTACGATCAAGGGCATTTTAAGTCGCTGCGAATATTTAGGTAAAGATATGTACGCTTGCGACCACCCTCGGTTTTCGAGTGCGTATGGGATTACCCGACAATCTTTCGCATTCGTGCCCGAACCGAATAAAGTGATCTTCCGCGATTTTTTTGATTCTCTTGGCACAGTTGACGACGATCGTTTCAGGGACGCGGACGCCATATTGATTCTCGGTAACGAATTAAGGCGGTCGAATGCAAATGTGGATCTGTATTTTTCGATTATGGATCAAATGGTCCGCGAGTTTTTTTTGAAAAACGGATATAGAAAAATACTTTTACGAACAAAAAATTTCCGGAATGAGCATTCTTTACGAACAAATGATTTCTTCCGGAAAAACAAGTTGATCAAGTTCCAGGAGATCGACGATTCCTTTTTCATGGAAGAGGTTTTGAAGTCGTTTGACATTCCTGTTTTTTGCACGGCCAGCAGCTTGGGGTATTATGCGGCCGAAATGAATCGCAAGGTTTACGCCTTTTTTCATCTCTATAGCGAAAAAGACGCCGTCGTAAAGAATCGCAAAGTTTTACAAATTCCTTTCGAAACACTCATCGATCATCCAAACGTGCAATTACTCGACTCCCTGCGATCGACGCGTCCAGCCGTTCCGCGATCCGAGTCCGTGACGCCCCCCCCCGAATTGAAAAAATCGACCGGGACCGAGCTCCACATTTTCAACATTCATTCTCATATAACATACCTCGTCTCTCAAAAAATCATCGAACAAAAAAAGTTTTCCTCGGAGGATTGCCTGTTTTTGATTTCGCGGGAGGGTTATTCGATTCCCGATGAAAACCGGATCAAACAAACGAACTATCCATTTGCACCGCTTCTTTCGGCAAAAGAATTTCGTGACGATGCAAAAGATGTCGATTGCTACATCAATACGGTCACAAATGGAAAAGATTTTCACTTTTATTGTCCGCACTTGCGAGGTCAATTTACCAGGTATTTTATAACACATCCAGGTTGTCTTGGCTTCAGTTATATCGAAGAGGGCATGCATTCGATCAATCCTCTTGTTTTTTCCGAAACGATCAATTCGATAATCCGCCGAACTGCCGATGGAGAAAAACGTTATCTCGGCGATTCCCGACTCAGTCGCTTCGGCGATTATTATTTTAGATTCGACAATGAGAAATTCGAGTGCGCTTATGGAATTTTCGAGGAGGCGTTTCCGGCGACCGAAAAAAAAATTCTTTTCGGAAAAGAAACTTTTCAAAACGCCTTTTCGCCTTCCTGTGAAAAGGCGGACGCCATTTTAATCATGGCCTCCGAACCTTTCCAGACAAGAGCATCTCTTGATGCTTTTAAGGCGACATTGCGGGAGCTTGCGCATTCGCATTTTCTACCCAAAGGTTTTAAAACGGTTGCCTATCGCCTGAAATTGACAGCCTATTACCGTGATGAAGAAGAGTTCTACGCAAGTTTTTTTCGCGAATTTCCCCAGATTGATTGGGTTCAGATTCCCGATGAGTGTGTCGTTGAAAACTTAATTATGACGTATCGAGTTCCCGTTTTCACCTTTATCAGTTCCATCGGCTATTACGCCGCCAAGTTGGGCGTTGAAACATTTTCATATTTCAATATTTTTGAGAAGTTCGATGCAAATTTACGAACAACATTAAATGCCAGAAATCGTTCCATATTGACGACAATTCCTTTGTTTGAGAATGCCGGAGTGAATTTTTTGAAATGTAATTTTGAATCGAAACATGAATTTTCAAACAAAACCATCCGCAAAAATGAATTCTTTGACAATATATTTTTGAAAGGAGCCGGCATGTTTACAAAAATCCTTCATACCCTTACCTGGCCGCTGCGAGCCGCTCTCAATGGAACCACAAGAATACTCAAACGGCTTGCCCGGTTTGTCCTGCGTCCTTTCAAACCCTACGTCCAGCGCATCGTCAACGTGGCATGTGCAAAGCATATTCAGTTGTTGGAGCGATCCCTGGCGGACCACAGGAACCTGGTGCAATTGATCGCCAAAAACCAGAAAACCGACGATACGCTCGCCAAAGGAGTGCGTGAAATCCGTACGTTGGTGGACGGCCTCGTAAAGACGGCACAGAAAGATATGCTCGCCAAAGGAGTGCGTGAAATCCGCACGCTGGTGGACGGCCTCGCGAAGACGGCGCAAAAAGATACGCTCGCCGCGCTGGAAAGTTTGCGGGAAGAACTGCCGAAAATCACGGAGCGTATTTTAGCGGAAAGCCCGACGTCCCGGCAAATCGACGCGTTGAACGAGACGATCGGCAACGTATTCTCCGAAGAAATCCGCGAGATGAATGCACGAATGGGAGCCTTCGTGTCCGCGACGAACGAAAACACACTCGACGCGTTGCGGTGCCTGCAAGGTGAACTGCCGGGTATCATGGAACGTGTTGTGGCGAAATCGCCGGCCGTTTTGCGACTCGATGTGTTGAAAGAAAACCTGGCTTCGGAACATGCTGAACATCGGGCGGCAATGGAAGCATTGAAAAACGAACTCGACGTCCGGGTTCGCGACAACGAACGCGTTGTCCTGAAAAAACTGGCGGAACTGACCGGAAAACTGGAAGCGCAACACGAGCGGGAACTCGCCGCCCGGCTGGAAGAAATGGAAAAACGGTACGAAATCGACAAAAAAGCGTCCGTCGAGAAAGCGGTTGCCGAAAAGACCCGAATTCAAAACGATTTGCACCAATTACAGGATAAAAACAAGCTACTTCAGCAGGATGTCACCAAACAAATTCGCATTAAAAACCAGGTCGTTTCCCAAGTTGCCTCGCTTCAACGTCAGGAAGCCGACTTAAGAGAATTATTCGTAGCACGTTCTCGCCGCCATACATCATTCCCATCAGAAAAAATGAAAGTCTGCTATATCGCTGACAATCGTACTCGCCACAATTGGGGGTGCCGGGCCACCAGTATGGCCCTTTGGGAACTGATCCAGATGCGTGCCGATCTGGCGTCGACGATTGAGATGCCAAATTTCAGTGCCAGAGAGGATTTTGGGCGGTATGCTTCATATCAAAAATTCTTCCCGGATACTAAAAAATCGGAAAAGTGCGATTATGTCACTATGGATGTAAAAAAAACAGTTGATGTTTTTTTGGCCATGTGTGAGGAATCGTCGCAATGTAAGGAGGAACTCGACAAAATCAAACAAGCCGACGCCGTTGTCATTAACGGCGAAGGGTCGTTTATTGCAATTAAAACCAGGCGAGATATGTTTCTTTATCTGTCCTACATCCACCTTGCCAAAAGGCTGGGAAAGAAAGTCTACCTGGTCAATGCCATGTTTTCTCCCTGCTCGGGAATGCCTTGGGAAGAAGACGTCCTCCCCGTCGTTGTCGAGGGATTACAATCCTGCGATTTGGTCACACTGCGTGATCCCTTGTCCTTTCAATATGTGACGGATTTTGCGCCGGAGGCGAATGCGAGGTTCATCCCGGATGCGCTTTTTACGTGGTATGATAACATACGCTCTGAAAAACCTTCTCTCCGAAAGAATGATGCCATTGCGCGAGTCTTGCCGGAATTTTCACCGGAGGATTTTAATTTTACCGAACCGTATCTCTGCATAAGCGGCACATCCAATCAATTCAGTTATGATAATCCCGATGTCATTGCCGAACGTTATTCGCGTCTTGTCAATCGATTGAAAACGCTTGGACTTCCCATTCTTCTCACCCCCACTTGCCGAAAGGATAACTTTTTCAAGAAAGTGTCGATGTCCACGCAAACACCGATGCTTCCCGTATCGGTTCCGATTACGACCGGCGGGAGAATATTGGCGAATGCCCGCTGTTTCATTTCCGGACGTTTCCATCCTTCCATTTTGGCCTCACTCGGCGGCACGCCATGCGTGTTTATGGATTCGAATTCCCATAAAACTTTCAGCCTACAAAAAATGTTGGAATACGAGAATCCTAAAGAATACCATTGCGCTCTTTCCGACGAGGATATTGAACATATCTACTTCGACGTTCTAAAGGCACTTGACAAAGGAGTGGCCGAAAGAGAACGCATTTCTTGTACAGTAAAACGTTTGGCGGAACGGGCAGCGATTCTTTCCAGATTTATTCCTGAATGCGTCGATCATGATATGAGGCCGTTCCGAACGGAATTGGAACACCCCTTTGAAGAAAAACATCAAGTGTTCGAGGGTTACTCGGAAAAAGCGGCATGATTGTTTCTGGCATCTATCGGATCCGTAGAAATGAGTTTTTGAACACAACATTCTTGAAAGGACTCCAGCATGTTTATGAATATCTTCCGCGCATTGTCCAGCCACTGCTTGTCGTTGCTCAATGGAGCAGTTGGCATATTCAAAAGTGTAACCCGATCTGTCTTGCGGCCATTCAAGCCGTATGTTCACAGAATCGTGCGGACCGTTTTCGCCGATCAGCACGGCATGCTGGAGCGTTCCTCCGTGGAGCAGAAGAACCTGCTGCGACAGGTCGCCAAAAATCAAAAAGCCGACGATGCGATGGCTCAGGAAATGCGGGAAATCCGCACACTGGTGGACGGTCTCGCGAAGACGGCTCAAAAAGACCAAAAAAATACACTCTCCTCGCTGGAAAATTTGCGGGAAGAATTGCCGGGGATCATAGCAAAACTTCTGGTGGAGTCTCCGACCGTTTCACGACTCGATCAGTTGAAAGAAAATCTAGCCTCGGAACATGATGAACATCGGACGGAACTGGAAGCGTTGAAAAACGAACTCGACGCCCGGGTTCGCAACAACGAGCGTGTCGTCCTGGAAAAACTGGCGGAACTGGCCGGGAAACTGGAAACGCAACGGGAGCGGGAACTCACGGCCCGGTTGCAGGAAATGGAAAAACGGTACGAAATCGATAAAAAAGCGTCTGTCGAGAAAGCGGTTGCCGAAACGTCCGATGCGAAAGACAAGGAATTCGCGGAGAAAATCGAGAAGGAAACCAAAGAGTACTTTTACGAACAAACTAAAAAAGTGTTTCCCTCCATTGTAACCGGCACGTTTTGTTATGAGAAACGTCAGGAAAAACCGTTTTCACTGATTGTGGGTTGTGCGTATTCCGGAACATCAATTATGCAGACCGTTTTAGGACAACACCCGGATATCTATTCGCTTCATACCAACGTGATTTCAGGCAGAGACGAACCAGTCCGTGAATCCGCTCTTTTTGATCCTCACCGGAATAACCGCATTTCTGACAGGGATATCATTCGAAAACTGGATGATATTGTCGTGAAGGCAAACGGTCACATGACCGTTTTGGAGAAAACACCGACCAATTTGTTTCATCTCGGTCGAATCAACCAATTTATCCCAAATTCGAAATATATTTGCATGGTGCGCGACGGCCGGGATGTCATTGGCGCCTACCTTGCTCTCGAGGGTGTGACGGAGGAACGGGCTTTATTCAGAGCTGCTCACTGGTTGGCGTGTATCGACCACATGGAAAAGTACATGAATATCGCTAAAAACATGAAAATGGTTCGCCTCGGAGATTTTACGGCCGACCCTCACGCGACGGTTCATGGAATTCTCGATTTCATCAACCTTGATCATTCTCCGGAGATCGTCGATTACATGCTCCGCTATCACGAAAGAGTGAAGAGCGACATGCCTGTTCCTCGGGAAAGAGTCATCACCGGAGTAGAACAAGAAGGCAAGCGAATACAGAAAATCTTTTCGGCGCGGGATACTCAAACGAAGCAACCGCTTTACAAGGACACGTCGCGTTGGCGGACGGACATTCCCGTCGAGTTTTGGCCCTTGATGTACGAAAAAATCGGGCCGACCTTGGAACGTCTCGGTTATGTCGAGAACGCCGGGCAATCGCTCAAGGAGGAACTGGAACGTTGGAACACGGAACGCGACGCCGCGCGGGAACTGGAACGGCAACTCGATGAAAAACGTCGCATTTACGGCTTTTCCGCGGATAAAGTCGCCTGATTTATACCGTAAACGGCCTGATAATCCTCCCGCGCACAATCGCCTGCCGCTCGGGCGAAACGTTTATGTCATTATACAAACAGAAGTTGGGGCAGGTGGGTGCGGCAGGCTTGGCCAAATGTCCGTTTTCGTCGCGTTTCCAGTATACCGAAGCCGGTTGAGTCGTTGGTAAACACAGCCCGTTTAGTCCGCCCGTTTACCCTCCGTGCGGTGTTGTTTTTCGAGAGTGGGCTCCTTGAAAGTCGGCTTCG
>DOMV01000408.1:0-132 GCA_003509805.1 Planctomycetaceae bacterium | reverse complement strand
CTTCGCTATTTTATCCATGTTACAGTTAGCGAACAAGTCTAGTATAAAACACGCCGATTCTATACTGGGATTCGCCTTGTACCGTGGCTTTGCGGTGCTGATGCTCTTTCCCGCATTTTTTCCGTCGCCTTT
>DOMV01000338.1:6507-6713 GCA_003509805.1 Planctomycetaceae bacterium | reverse complement strand
GAACGGATTCGTATCGCCGGGTCTTTTTCCAGCATTGCCAGGACCAGTGAGGCGATACCGTAAGGAACCGCCGTATTGAACGTACGCGGATCGACCGGAGGCTGGTGCAGGTGGGCGAGGAATTTGAGTTTCGCGTTTTCTTTCGGGAAAGGAACCGATCCGCTCAAAAACTGGTAAAACGCGCAGCCGAGCGAATAAATGTCCCA
>DOMV01000338.1:0-6414 GCA_003509805.1 Planctomycetaceae bacterium | reverse complement strand
CCGAAGGAATCGGCCGACAAACTCGGCGAGCCGTCTTCTTCCGGTCCCGACGGATCGTAAATTCCCGTCCGGATCGCGAGCCCCATGTCGGCGAGTTTCGCGTTTCCGTCGCTCGAAAGCAGGATGTTCGACGGCTTGATGTCCCGGTGAACAATCCCGTTTCGATGCAGGTAACGCAACGCGTCGGCCACCTGGAAAACGATCGCCGCCGCAATATCGTACGGAAATCGAACGCCGCCCCGGAGCCGCATCCGCAGGTCGCCGTCGTCGACATATTCATGGACCATGAAATGGACGTTCCCGTCGCGGCCCGATGAAACGAACTGCACGAGATGCGGGTGTGAAAGCCCCTGCTGCACCTCGATTTCATGCTCGAACCGGGCCACCAGTTCCGGGGTCGAACGGTTTCGTGGAAGAACTTTGACGGCGAACAATCGCTCCCGCTCGACATACGAAAGGCAATTGGAATTTCCCGAAGCCGACGTGTCGGGAACCCGACCACCGGAAACGACACGGCCTGGAGGGTAATGCGCTTTTCGTGAATGCGGCGGCACGGAAAACGGGACCGACTCCGGTACAAAACCCGACGGCGACTTCTCGCGGACCGCACGCGACCGGCGAACCGTCCGATCTTCCCGCCCCAGGAAAACCTGCCCGTAACCCCCTTGGCCTATCGAGTCGACGATCCAGTAATCGCCCAGGGAAAATTTCGTTCGTCCGCAAAGCAATTGCGTCGCCTGCCAAGGATTGAGGCGGCCCATCGCGATCAGCGCATCGGCCAGTTGATAATCGAGATCGGAAATCGCTCCTTCGGAGCCGGGATTCTGTTCCCGTATCGGGGCGTCTTCGACCGTATCCCGATAACGCTCGGGTCGGCCTGTTCGCGAACGGACCGACGCGAGAGTGGTATGAAGCGTTTGCCGGTCCACCAACCCGCTCGCACGGGCGTAGTGAAAAAAAAGGGGGTACTCTTCGTGACTCATTTGATTAACAACCCGACCGGCTCCGGCGTAAAACAACCACCATTCTCCCAACTCCTTAATCAACAGCCGGAACGAAGCGCGACGCACTGACGGGACGGGAACGTCAACCCCGGTCGCTTCACGCTGGAGCGATCCCGGTTTGCATGAGTCAACGCCGTTTTACGAACCGTCGTTCCCGGTCTCGCCGATCACCGCCTTCAGGAAGCGGGCGAACCATTCGGAATACGCCTGGAACAGGATGAACAGGGCGGGCGTCACGAAAATCCCGATCATCGTCTCATTGATCATCCCGCCGCAAACAGCCCGGCCGATCGCGTTTCGTCCGAGCGCACCGGCCCCGGTCGCGACGGCCAAGGGAATCACGCCGAGAATGAACGCGTACGAGGTCATCATGATCGGCCTCATCCGCCTGTTCCCGGCCATCACGGCCGCTTCCCGCAACGACATCCCGTGATCGATTCTCAATTCCCGGGACACTTCGGTAATCAGGATCGCGTTTTTCGCCGAAAGCCCGACCATGATGATGAGCCCCACCTGCGTGTACACGTTGACCGGCATTCCGAAACATCCGACGGCCATGAGCGCCCCCATCACGCCGAGCGGCACGGCCATCATGATGATGACTGGCGACGTCCAGCTCTCATACAGCGCCGAGAGAATCAGGAACGCGAAAACGATGGACATGCCGAACACCATGTACTGCTGCGAGCCGACCGCCTTTTCCTGGTAGGTCATCCCGGTCCACGCGTAACCGAAACCGTCGGGCAGCCCGGCACAGGCGTCTTCCATCGCCTTCATCGCCTGCCCGCTGCTTTTTCCCGAATTAACCACGGCCGTGATCGGCGCGGACTGGTAGAGATTGAACCGGGTGATGATTTCCGGTCCCATTTCGTTTTCGACCGTCGCAAAGGAGCGGAACTGGACCATGTTGCCCTTGGAATTCCGCACCTGGTAATCGAGAATCCGGGCCAAATCGTTCCGGTATTGCCCATCGGCCTGGACGGTCACGCGGTAAATCTGGTTGAATTCGTTGTAATCGTTCACATAGGTCGAACCGGCCATCGTTTCGAGCGTCCCGAACACGTCTTCCAGCGCAAGGAAAAGCTGTTGGCACTTTTCCCTGTCGATGTTCAGGTAATACCGCGGGGCGGACGGATCGAACAAGGATTGCCCGAACAGGATGTTTTTCGAGGCGATTCCCGTTTCGATCACCGTTTCCCCCGCTTCGGCCAAGGCGTCGGATCCGAACTGGGCCTGGTCGAGCAAGCGCAATTCCAAGCCGCCGCTGGTTCCGATACCGTAGATCGGGGGCGGCGAAAAGACGAAGGCGCTCGCTTCGGGAATCTCGTCGAGGGCGATCATGAGCCTCTGCTGGATCGCGGGAGCCGAAAGGGCGGGATGTTTGCGTTTGCCCCAGTCGTCGAGAACGATGAATCCCATGCCGGCGTTGACCAGGTTCGTCCCGTGCTGCATCGAGTTGCCCGTAATGAGAACCACGTTTTCGATCCCCGCGCGATTCTCCTCGATAATGTTCTGGACTTTGCGCATCACCCGCTCCGTCCGTTCGTCGGAGGCCCCTTCCGGCAAGGTGACGTCGATGAAAAGCATGCCTTGATCCTCTTCAGGGAGAAAACCCGTCGGCATGACCGAGAACGCCCAGCCGAGCCCGTAAACCATCCCGCCCCATAGGAGCAGGACGAGAATCGCAGCCTTCGCCAGGTGGGTCATCAGGAAAACGTAGCTCCTGTTGGCCCAATCGAAGCAAAAATTGAAGACGCGGAAAAAGAACGGTTTCCGGTCCCCGGTAAACAGCGGGCAAAAAAGGGCCGCCGACAGGCCCACGGTCACGACGAGCGGCATGTGGAGACCCAACATGTGCGTGAGGAGATGAACGAAAATCGTCGTCAACGCCGTATCGCCGAGCCAGGAAATCAACCGGCCGGCCGTGAACGGCGGCGCGCCCGCACCGCCCGTCGATCCGGCTTTTCCTTCCGTCCCTCCCACCGCCTCGCGTTTTTTATCCGAGCGGAGCAACACGCAACTCAACGCCGGGGCGAACGTCAGGGCGCAGATGCCGGAAATACCGATCGCCGAGGCGATCGTCAGCGCGAATTGCTTGTAAATCTGGCCGATCATCCCGGAAATCATCGCCGTCGGAACGAATACGGTCATGAGCACGACGGTCGTCCCGATGACCGGACCGGCCATCTCGATCATCGATTTTTTCGTCGCCTGGTAGGGAGTCAAATCCGGCTCTTCATCCAGGATGCGCTGCGTGTTTTCAACGACGAGGATCGAGTCGTCGACGACGATCCCGATGACGAGAACCAGGCCGAAAAGCGAAAGCGTGTTCACCGTGAACCCGAATTGGCTCATCAGGAAGAAGGTTCCGACAAGCGAAACGGGGACCGTCAACGTCGGAATAATGGCGGCACGCCAGTTTTGCAGGAAAACGTAGACGACGAAAATGACGATAAACACGGCCTCGACCAGCGTGTGCAGCACTTCCCGGATCGAGACGCGGACGAACCGGGTCGAATCGTAGCTGATCGAATAATCAAGGTCGTGCGCGGCGAATTCGGGGGCCATCTCCTTGAGCCGGGCGTTCAGCGCATCGGAGATTTCCAGGGCGTTCGCCCCCGGCGTCTGCGCGACGCCCATCGCCGTCGCGACCATGCCGTTCAATTCCGAGGCGGTCAAATAACTTTTGCTGGCGCGTTCGACGCGCGCGATGTCGCCCAGGTGCAGCGCACGCCCCTGATCGTCGGTGAAAAGAACGATCTTCTCGAATTCGGAAGCGTCGGTGATACGCCCCCGAACCGTGAGTACGATATTCGTCTGCTGACCCTCCGGCGTCGGCCTCGCCCCCACGCGACCGACGGAAACCATCTGGTTCTGTTCCGCGATTTTCGCCGTCACCTGGGTGGCCGTGACGCCGCGAATCGCCATCAAATCGCTGTCGAGCCAAATCCGCATGCTGAAATCGCGGCTGTCGTAAAGCGTCACGCTTCCCACGCCGGGCAACCGGGCAAGTTCGTCTTTCACCGAGTTCTTGGCGTAGTTCGCCAGGTAAAGGCCGTCCCGGGGCGTGTAGATTGCCTGCGTCTTCGTGTTGACGATCCGGCCCGTTTCATCGTAATCCCAATCGGCGTAGCGATCGACTTGCTCCTCCGACTCGTCCCCGCCCCTGAAATAGGAAACCAGTTCGCCGATGAACGACGGTCCCTTTTTCCCGGGATGAACCAAATCGACATGCTCCTCGGCAGCGAGTTTTTGCTCGGCTTTTTCCTGCAATGCGGCGATGCGACGATCGTTGATCGCTTTGACCGTGGCGTCGAAAATATTGATGATGGCGACGATGTTCGAGGATTTCTTTTCGGTCGTCACCCCGATCTGGGTCACCGTGGCCGGAAGGCCGGACGACGCCTGCGTAACCCGATTCTGCACGAGTGTCGTCGCGATATCCGGGTCGGTTCCTATTTCGAACGAGACGGTCAACTGGTAATTGCCGTTGCTGGTACTCTTCGATTCCATGTAGATCATCCGGTCGACGCCGTTGACCTGCTCTTCGATCGGAATCGCCACGGAATCGACGACATCCTCCGCACTGGCACCGGGCCATTCGGCGGTCACGACGATCGTCGGCGGAATGACGTCCGGAAATTGCTCCACCGGCAGGGAATAATACGTGACCGCCCCGAGGCAGAAGAACAACAGCGCGATAACCGTCGAAAAAACAGGACGTTTGATGAAGAAATGGGTAAACATCGAGAGGGTGGCTGGGCTGTCCGGAATTTCACAAAATCGCGAGAAACGTTTATCCCCCGGAAAACGGGGCGGCTTCGGAAACTCCGGCGGTTTTCAATATCTCGGGAAATCTCAACGGTCTTCGGATTGCGTCACCTCTTCGAACGAAAGCGATTTGACTTCCTTGCCGACCTTCGCCTTTTGCGTACCGCGAACGATATAACTTTCTCCCGGCTTGAGGCCGCTCTCAATGATCCGGTGTTGGGTGTCGGCCATTTCGCCCGGCGTGACATAGCGTTTTTCGACGATGTTGTTCTCGCCGACAATCAGGACGTATTTTTTCGTAAGATCCGTCAACACCGCTTCTTCACGGACCACGACGACATCTTTCCGCACGATCAGCGGGATGCGGACATAACACGCCTGACCGGGGAAAATACGGTAATCGGCATTGGGAATTTCCCCGCGGAGCGTGATGTTGCCGGTGTCCAGCCCGATCGTGTTGTCGGTGAAATTCAACGTACCTTTGAACCGGTAGTCGCGGTCGCCGTCCGAACGGCCGTCCGCCAGGGCGATTTCAAAAACCAACGGCGAATTTTGATGCTTTGCCCTTTCCAACAACGGCGTGACCCGCTGGTCTTCGATCGTTTTCATCGGAGGCAACTCCGTGACGGCGGGAACCGTTCCGGAAATCTTCGTGCTCCCCATCGGAACGACCACTTTGGACGCGGCGATCCCGGGAACCGGCTCGGCCCCGGATTCCCCGCCGCCTTCGTTGACTGCCGAGTCCGACCGACCCGCCTGATCCGCCGTCGTCGTTTCGGGCGCGGGCGGCGTCGATTCGTCCGGCTTTTGAAAAACGGTGTTTCGCAGGACGGACGCCTCCGTTTGCTTCGTGTCGCTGTCTTCTTCCCCGTCAACGACCNNNACTGACGTCGCTTACGAAAAAATTGACATAAATAGGGTCCATCTTGCGGAGCGTCGCCAAGGTCGTCTTCGCTCCGGATTCCCCGACAAGATTGCCTTCGCTGACCAGTTTCCGGCCTATCATTCCCGACATCGGGGCATAAATCTGGGTATAATCGAGATCCAGTCGCGCGAGGACGACTTCCGCCTCGGCCTGCTTGACTTGCGCTTTGGCTTCCTCATGCTGGGCCACCCTNNCTGGTATTCCTCGATGGGGATCGTATTCGATTCGATCAACTCCTTCCCGCGTTTCAGATTCTCGTTGGCGAGAATCTCCTGGGCCTTGGCGACGTCGAGCATCGCCGACTTGGAATCGAGCGTCGCCTTGTAGATGTCCTGTTCGATTAAAAAAAGCGGGGCCCCCTGTTCGACGATCCCGGATTCCTGAAAAAAGACTCCCTGGAGAAATCCTTCGACCCGGGCGACGATATCGACCGAATCGCTCTCCTGGGTCATCCCCGGTGCGGTTTCATACAATTGAACGTCGCGGGGAACGACTTTGGAAACCAGGACTTCGGGGACGGCACGCGGAATTTCCACCGGCTTCGGATAACAGCCCGGCAACAGGAAAAGCAGCGTAAACGGCAACAAAAAAACGGCTGATTGTTTCATGGGAAAAACTCCACTAAAAGACCGACGAATAACGTGACGAACGGCGACACGGTTCAGCACGCCCTGGGGCAACGGGAATCCACGTATACTGGAAACGCGACGAAAA
>DOMV01000340.1 GCA_003509805.1 Planctomycetaceae bacterium | reverse complement strand
GCCTACCGCCCGTCGCGGCTCGCGACCCCGGCTGCGGGAAATGACAATGGTTTTCAGTATAAATGATTATTGCAACGGAGAACTCAGCATGGTACATCGGGAAATCATGAAGATCGGGATCGTCGTGTCGATCCTGGCGGCGATCCATGTCGGCGCCGCGGTCGTACGGGCGGAAGTCCGCTTGCCGGAAATTTTCGCCTCGAAAATGGTCTTGCAGCGGGATCGTCCCGTACCCGTCTGGGGCTGGGCCGCTCCGGGCGAAGAAGTCGTCGTCTCGATCGACGGCCAAAGCCGCTCGGCCGTGACCGACGACGACGGCCGGTGGAATGTGGAACTGGCTTCCCTCAAGGCGGGCGGTCCCTTCACCATGACCGTGAAAGCCGCGAACACGTTGACGCTCGAAGACGTGTTGGTTGGCGACGTATGGCTCTGTTCGGGGCAATCAAACATGGAATGGAGGATGTCGGCGTTCTCCGATACCGCCGGGGATGTGGAACAATCGGCCAACCCGAACATCCGGTTTTTCCAGCCGGAACTCGCGTGGAACCAGGAGCCGCAGGACCATTTGAAAGCGACCTGGACTTCCTGCGAACCCGGAACGGTCAAGGCTTTCTCGGCCACGGGATATTATTTCGGTAAAAATCTCCAGGAAAATCTCGATATCCCGATCGGGTTGATTAATTCCTCCTGGGGCGGAACCCGGATCGAACCGTGGATTGCACCGATCGGCCTTGAAAGCGTCGTCTCGCTTGAGGCGATCGCCCAAGCAGTCGCCGAAAAAAATCCCCGATCAAGCGTCTATCGGGAATCGGCCGCCGAAACCGTCGCCGCTTACAAGAAATGGACGGAAGAGGCCGAAGCGCGTATCGCCGAATCCGAGACCCTGCCGCCCGTTCCGCCGATGCCGCGAGCGATCGAGCCGTTCCGGAACCAACAGGCCCCGACCGTCCTGTACAATACGATGATCCATCCTTTCGTGCCCTTGGCGATCAAAGGAACGATCTGGTATCAAGGGGAATCGAACCGGGGCGAAGGCATGTTGTATGCCGAAAAAATGAAAGCGCTGATCCAGGGATGGCGCGCCGTATTCAAAAACGACGACATGCCGTTTTATTACGTCCAGCTCGCGCCGTTCAATTACGGAAACGATCCCGAAGCACTCGCCGAAATCTGGGAGGCGCAGGCCGCGGTGGAAAACGCGATCGAGAATACGGGCATGGTCGTCATCAACGACATCGGTAATCTCGCGAACATTCACCCGCTCCAAAAAAACGTCGTCGGCAAACGACTCGCCGACCTGGCGCTCAATCGTACGTACGGTAAAAAGGAGATCGCCTGCGATTTCCCGGCCTTCAGGGCGTTGACGCTCGAAGGCAACACGGCGGTCGTTTCGTTCAAGAACGCCGATTCCCTTTCCACCCGGGACGGCAAGGCTCCGGACTGGTTCGAAATCGCGGGCGTGAACGGCGAATTCAAGGCGGCGACCGCGAAAATCGAGGGAGCGACGATTCGATTGAGTAATCCGGCCGTCGAGAAGCCCTTCCTGGTTCGCTTCGCCTGGAGCATGATGGCGGAACCGAATCTGCAAAACGAGGCCGGTCTTCCCGCCGGCGCTTTCCGCGCGGGCGAAATCCCCGAGCGCGGCAACTTGGACGCCCTCGTCCCGCAGGCGAAAAACTACGAATTGGTTTACTCGTTCGATCCGATCAATCCCGTCATGACGCGGGACAAGACGCGGATGGTGTATAAAACCGACAAGAGCAAGGATTTCGCGGCCGCCCGGATCAAACGCGTCGGATACTTTTTGTTTCTGAAACAGAAATCGGGCGACGATCAATTCGTGTTCGTTTCCATGCCCCCGCTCGCGGACGACATCGTGAAACTGGGGGTTCCCACGAAAGCCTCGGGAGCCCGGTTCATGCAAAAGGTTGCCGATGTCACCGTTTACTCGAACGTTCCGGGCGTCGAAACGGGAACCTTCGCCGAAGGGTGCAACGTCGAGTTTTGCGACTGCAATTTCGGTCGCGAAAACGAGCAGGGCATTCCGGGCGCCTCCGACACGATTTTCGATTTCGGGGACGCCCTGTTGGCAGGCGCCTCGCCGGGATACGGATCGATGCAGGTCCATCATTACGCGCGGAAACACCCGATTTTCGCCTTCAATAATTTTTCCGTCGGCAATCAATGCGACATCGGGATCGGCAACTGTCCCGGCGCCGAAAACCTCGACTGGACTTTCAGTCGTTCGGCGCTCCGGTGTCTTGCCGGCCAATTCCTGATCCTGGTCGAAACGGAATAGCGACATGCACGCCGTCCGGAGAGACCCGTTCACGACGCTGCCGTATTTTTTCAACACCGCATCAACATGTCGAGGAGTCGAACCATGAATCACCCCGGGAATCCCATGTTTTCATATCGAAGCCGTTTACGTTTTCCATCCCATCCGCGCAGCCTTGGAGCCCGAATTCCAGGCGCACTCTTTTTCGCGTTCCTCGGATTCATGGTTTTGCCCGCATCCGCCGCCGACTGGACTCAATGGCGGGGACCCGATCACGACGGCGTTTCCCGTGAAACCGGGCTGCTTTCCTCCTGGCCCGAGGGGGGGCCCGGGCTTCTTTGGAAAACCGAGGACATGGGGGTCGGCTATTCGAACATTTCGTTTGCGGGCAACAGGATTTACAGCATGGGGGACAACGGGGACAGTTGTTTCCTTTACGCGATCGACGCCAAAAACGGCAAAGGCGTCTGGGGGCTGAAAGTCGGTCAAGCGGGCGGGAACTACAAGGGTCCCCGGTGTACGCCCGCGACCGACGGCAAACTCGTGTTCGCGCTGGGCCAATTCGGCGATTTCGTCTGCGCGGACGCCAAAAACGGCAAACTGCTTTGGAAGGGGAACGTCGAAAAAGAACTCGGCGGTCGCGTCATGTCCGGCTGGAACTTCTCGATGTCCCCGGTCATCGACGGCAACCAGGTCGTGCTCCCGATCGGCGGGGACGGCGGAACCGTCATCGCCTTGGAACGTAGCGAAAAAGGCCCGAAAATTCTCTGGCGGAGCAAGGAGATCACCGATGCCGCCGCCTACACCTCGCTTGTCCCGATCACGCTCGGCGGGGTCCGGCAATACCTGCTCCTCACGGAACACCGCCTCGCCGGCATCGCCGCGAAAGACGGCAAACTGCTCTGGCAGATTGATTGTCCCGGACGGACCGCCGTGTGCAGCGACCCGGCGTTTTGGATGGAAAACGACAACACCTGTTACGTGTTCGCCTCCTGCGCGTACAATGTCGGAGCCCGGGGATTCAAGCTCTCGGCCGACGGCGGGCGATTCAACGTCGAAGAGATTTACAGCGACCAGAAACTCCAGAGCCATCACGGCGGAATCGTCCAACTCGGCGGAAATTTCTACCTGTTGACCCAGCGGGAACTGGTGTGCGTCGATCCGAAAACCGGGAAAACACGCTGGAACAACCGCAGCGTCGGAAAAGGATCTATTTTTTCCATTGATGGCAAATTGATCGTCCGCGGCGAAGCGGGAGACGGAACCGTTGCCTTGGTCGATGTAAATCCGGATGCCTACGTGGAACACGGCCGGTTCGATCAGCCGGAGCGAACGAGTGCGAACAGTTGGACCTATCCGATCGTTTTCAACGGCCGGCTTTATTTACGGGACCAGCACCTGTTGTTGTGTTATGAAGTGAAGTAGTCCCGCGTTCGATTCATGCAAGCCGGGAGCGTATGCAGCGTGAAACGACCGGGTCCGTGGCGTCGTGTCGTTGTTTATGCGGATCGTTCGAGCGGCAGGCGATTGTGCGCGGGAGGATTGTCATGCCGTTTACGGTATATCACCCGATTTTTCAAAATCGATTCACAGACCAGAAAGAAAGCGGACGACATGGGTTTGACATTCATCAACAAAAAAATCGGTTTCATCGGCACGGGCCAGATGGCGACGGCGCTCGCAAGCGGGCTGATAAACAAGGACGTCGTCGACGCCTCGAAAATATTCGGTTTCGACGTTTACGACGTTTCGGCAACCCGATTTCGTACGAATACCGGCGGAACGCTGCTCGGAACCGCGCACGAGGTGCTCGCGCAATGCGATATCGTTTTCCTGGGCGTCAAGCCGTACCAGATGGGTCAACTGCTCGGCGATCTTTCGACCCACGACGACATCCGGCGGTCGCGCAATCCGAATATCACGGCCGGCAAGATCATCGTGAGTATCGCGGCCGGGATCCAATTGGCGACCTACATGAAATACCTCGGCAATCAGGTTGCGCTCGTCCGCGTGATGCCGAACACACCTTGTTTGATCGGGGAAGCGGCCAGCGGATACTGCCTTTCCCCGGCGATCACCAGGGACGACGCCGATCTGGTCAAGGGCCTGCTCGAAACGGTCGGGGTCGCCGTCGAAGTGACCGAGAGTCTTATGGATGCCGTGACGGGACTTTCGGGAAGCGGTCCGGCCTACGTGTTTACGATGATCGAAGCCCTTGCCGACGGCGGCGTCAAAATGGGATTGCCGCGGGATATCGCCCTCCGCCTTGCCGCCCAAACGTTCAAGGGAGCGGCGCAGATGGTTCTCGCAACCGGAGATCATCCGGCGGTTTTGAAGGATCGTGTCACCTCTCCCGGTGGCACCACGATCACCGGCTTGGCCGCCCTGGAAGAAGCAGGTTTCCGGCACGCCCTGATCCATGCCGTCGAGAGTGCGACACACCGTTCCGCCGAATTGGGCAAGTAAACCCGTTTGACCGGGCTTGTTTGATTGGGCTTGTTTGACCGGGGCCGCATGACCGGGCACCCGTCGCGGTACGGCCGGGCGCCGTACCGTCGGCCACGTGTTTTTCAGACTGAACATCCTCTTTTCCAACCCGTAATCCCCGCATGCTGTTCGATGATCCGCGATATCATTGGCGGGAGACCTATTTCGTGTTGACGAAACGGGAACTGCGACCGCCGTCGGAAAAAGTCAAAAGCGGACTTTTCAAGGTCCTGCCGGGACTTGTCATCCGTTCCGAAGAACAGGATGCGGAGGGACGTTTGTCCTTGCTGAGCGCCGTTTCCGAAGACAGCCACGCCGGGATCGAAATCGTTTGGAACGAAGGGCCTCGTTTGTCGGAAGAGATCGCGCAGCTTGTCGACGAGCTGCAAAACGAGGCGGAGGAACAGGACCGGCTCGCGTTGGAACGCGCCCGGGAAGCGACGGCGAAAATCGAATTGCTCCATTTCGAACAACTGGATCGTGCGACGCCGCCCTCCCCGGTGAAACCGCGGAAAACCCGGGCGCCGGGCCGCAACATCGCCGAGGCGCAACGGCTTTCTTCCGGACGATTTCATTTCGACCCGGACCATTACGCGGAACCCCCGCCCGGTCTTGATACGGGAGAAAACGACTCCGGTGAATTCCTGCTGGAAGAATACGATTCCGCGGTTTTGACGCCGGACACGTTGATCGTCGCCATCGAAGTGCTGCGCCGCCTCACGGACGGAATCGCCGTCGACGTCGCAGGCGGATGCGTCCTTTGAAACACGCGCTCACGCATCGTGCTCCGGAAACACGCCCTGGAATCATTGGTTGCTCGCGGCGGCAACGTTGACAGGAGCGGCGGCGGCTCTCTGGCTGGCGCGATCGGTGGACAGGACCTGTCGTAACAGGGCGGAAACGTCCTCGAACGGCTTTTCACTCGGGGGCCCGGCCGCATACTGCATGATGGACCGCTGCGTTTTTTCCGTCAGGGACAGGAGCATGGAGGAAACGGTCCCGTAATCGGGTTCGACGATCACGATCCCTCGTTTGCCGCTCACATCCGGCTTGCGCGAAAAGGTCCGGCTGGCGACGGCCAGGAAGGCGACCGCCGAGTCGAGCCGCTGGAGCGTCAAAAGGCGCCGCACGAATTCCTGACGGGAATCGCGATAATCGTCCAACCGGTTCGAAGAAAGGATATGCAATCCCGGCGTCAAGCGTTCCACTTCGATTTCATCGCCGCCGTAAACGACGCCGCCGCTGTGTCGGTCGACGCAGAAAAAATGTCCGCCGGCGTAACAGCCGGTCGAAAGTTCGCGAACGGCCCGATCAAGCGCTTCCTCGGCCGTCCTGCACGCCAAAAGCTCTTTACAAAGCAATCCTCTTGAACGGGGATCGTAGGGGACCGATCGTTTGGAGCAATTGAGAACGGCGGCAAACATTCCGTGCTGGTTGACGCCGGCCCAGGTTCCGCCCGCCTTACGGTCGATACCGCAGACGACACGGGGACGGCCCGACTGGATACGGGGGGCTTGTGAGGGCCGAGTCAAACGTTCTTCCCGGTTGAACGCGATCAAGACAGGTGAATCTTCCGCCGTTTTGTACTGAATTGCAAGAATGCCCATTGTGAAAAAGGAAGCTAAAATTGGTCAGGAACTCACGGCGGAATCGCGCCAAACGAACACGCGTTTTCCCACATGCCGCATTCAGCCCATCTCCGGCAAACACCCGTGTTTGAAAACAGGCTGCCCATATCAACGAAGTCGGCTGACAAATTCCGGCAATGGGTCACATTTTGACGGTATTTTGACGGAATATGCTCATAACAGCAGTTAGAGCTTAAGATATCATCGCATAAAAACCCGGGTTGAAAACCCCCTGGATGGGGGGGCGTGCGTGGTTTTTTCAAAAAAACGCGCCGGTTTGTTTGATTTTCTGGAAACAATTGATGCAACTATTACGTTAAAAAAGAGATGCGCAGACACATTGCGGGAACTGGCGAAGATTTTCCGTGAAAATTTCCGCAAATGTCCGGTTTACTCTGGTATTTTTTTCCATTCCCGATATGATTACGCGAATCGAGACGTGGGGATGTATACCGTAAGCTGCATGACAATCCTCCCGCGAACAATCGCCTGCCGCTCGAACGAAACGTTTATGTCATTGTACAAACAGAGGTTGGGAGCGAGTGGGTGCGGTAGGCAGACTTGACCGAATGTTCGTTTGCACCGCGTTTCCAGTGTATTCCGGAACGGCAATTTTTCATGAGGAACAAATTGCCAAGGCGGCAAAGCCCCGAAAACCGGATCGAATTCGGCGACGGTCGTCCGATTCGGCTGCATTTTACCCCGTAGATAAAAGGGCTTTTGTGTATACAACCTTTCAGGCAATAGTGCTTCCGCTGACCATGATGGTCGCCCTCGGCATTTTGTTGCGAATCATCGCCCATCTGTTTCTCCTGTCGGCCCGGACCAGATCCTGTCGCCTTTTTTCAGGGACTCCTTGGCTTCCCTTGAGTGTTCATCCCCC
The DNA here is from genome assembly GCA_003509805.1 of Planctomycetaceae bacterium. Lineage (GTDB taxonomy): Bacteria > Planctomycetota > Planctomycetia > Pirellulales > Thermoguttaceae > UBA8133. The sequence goes on along the minus strand of DOMV01000340.1, from coordinate 18,149 downwards.
GCGAGAGGATGGGGAGTGTGTTGCCATTCCCACGACGGACGGACAGTTTCTGAGCGGCTCCTTTTTCAAGCACACGACGCGCAAACGCAAAGGGGTCGTGCTGTTCTGCCATGAACTCAACGGAAATCGTTTCGGCGTCGCTCCTTATGTGGAATCAATCGTTTCCGCGGGCTTCGACCTGCTCACCTTCGATTTCCACGGACACGGCGAAAGCCTCCATTCGCCCGGAGGTTACCCGACGCCGCTGGTCGCGGTCGACGATTTGGCCGATGTTCGCGCGGCGATCGATTGGATCATCGGGAAAACCGGGCCGGAAATCCGGATCGGTGTGCTGGGGATGGGAAAAGGGGCCACCATCGCACTGTGCGCCGCCGGTTCGGATCCCCGTGTCACCTCCGTCATCCTGGACGGACCGCCGCCCGAACGTCGCCTGTTCGAAAAAAACTGCTGGGACGCCCTAGTTCGCTCCAGCCGCTCCTTGGTCAATACCCGTTCCCCCCGCTATGTTCTTTTGCTCGGCAAGGCGGTGCTTTATACGATTTCCTGCCCGTTCAGCATTTTGAAATCGGCTTGGCAACGTCGGATTCTCGGGTATTGGTGCGGTTGTCGATTCGTCAATACGGTTTCGTTGGTCAAAAGTGTTCGACAGCCTATTTTTATCGTCCACGGAAATGTCGAATCCCTGACCCGGGCCGACCAGATCCACGCTTTTCGGGACAGAATGGCCGGACGGCCACGGGTTTGGTTTGTCCCCCGTATCGCCAAGCGGACCCATGCCGGCGCCGCGTTCGAAGATTGTTGCCGGCAAATCACTCGTTTTCTCGCCGACGCCGACAATTGAGTGTCTGATGGTTGTCCGAAGCGCCAAACCGCCGAAAAGTAATCGCGTTGAGCCTTGGGAACAGGACAGGGAGTTGTACAAGGAACGGAGTTGTACAAGGAACGAAATGCCGTGGAGTGCAACTTTCGTTTCATAAAACAGTTCTATCGAGTCGCCGCTCGTGATGACAAACCGGACGCGACCTGCAATGCCTTCGTCGCCGTCGCAAATATACTTCGAACGGCATGATAATCCTCGCCGGGCGAACGATCCGTTTAAGCACTTGTCTGAACAGAAGTTAAAGTCGATTGAGTGCGGCAGACAGACTTGATCAAATGTCCGTGTTCACTGCGTTTCCGGTATAGCACAGTGATGACTTGGCCGAACAGCGGATTTCGATCCTCGACAAGCAGATCGACACGCTGGTGTACGAACTCTACGGCCTGACGGAGGAGGAAATCGGGGTCGTGGAAGGGTAGGTCCTGGAGAACCGGCGTTTCCTCAAAGAGCTGCCCCGGGCGCATTTCGATCAGCGCGACCACTTTTTGAAATGTGTCCCGTAAGCGCTTCGCGGATTGTCGATCCGTCCTTTGAGATAACCGGAAAGCGTCGGCGGGGTTTTCCTGTCCGGCGGGAGTGTGCCGAGCATTTGGAGGTATCCGGCAAGCAGGTGATGCGTTTCGGGCGAGAAATGGACCATGAAATGCACCCAGGCCCAGGAATCGCGGTATTCTTTTGGCCCCATGTCGCCGATGTGCTCCAGTTTTTCGAGCCGCTCCATGTTCGGGATGATCCCGAACATGTTGTTCCGGGCGATCGGTTTCATGTAGGGATTGCCGCGCGGCCGGTTCTCGGGTTTCGGCTCGAAGTATTTGGCAAGCCCTTCGTCGAGCCAGATCGGGACGTTGTCGATGCCCGCGTGGATGATCGCGTGGGTCATTTCATGGCGCAGGTCGATTTCGAAGTCGCCGGTCCGTTGCACCAGGAGCGTTCCCGGCTCTCCCTGCATCTTGACGTACAGCGCGCGCCGGTCCCTCGGGGCGTCCGGGAAAACCTTCCTCAGGAAATCGATGTATGTTTTTTCATCGCGGAAGAGGCAGAGCTCGATTTTTTCGCGAGGTTCCGGGATGCCCAAGTAATCGGTCAGGTCGACTTGGAGCGAATCGATTTCATCGAGCAGGGAACCCGATTCGGAAAACGGGAAATTCGACTGACAAACGACGGCGCCGCACACCTGCGTATACGGCAGGTGTTGCGTATACGACGGCGCCAGGTCGAGGACCGGCGTGATGCACGCCCTCGGTGAAAGCGGGACGGATACGCTCCGTCCTTCGGCGCGGGGTTCTCCGGCACGGGGTTCTCCGGCACGGGACGATTCGGAACCGCCGATCGGACTCCATGAACGGCCATCCCCGACGGCAGGGGCGGCCCCGGGATAGGCGGCCCCGGGATAGGCTGAAGAGACCGACAACCGTTCCGCCCATTCGCGGTAATCGCCCGAATAGCGGGGACCGATGACCGTTTCGCCGTAAACGATCGCATATTGGGAATCCGCCGGAGACGTGGCGGCGACCGGGGGGGCGTCCGGGATGGTTTGGACACGGTCCGACTTCCCGGTTTCCCGGGAATCGTAATCGACCGGCCGGATCACGCCCGTTTTCTTTGCTTCTTTTCCCTTTTCATCCGTTCCCTTTTCATCGACGCCTTCGACAAGGAATATCGTTTCCTGCCCCGGGTCGGCGGCGGTATGGCCGGTGGAAACATGGCCGGTGGAAACATTGCCGGTGGAAACATTGCCGGTGGAGGCATACCCGGGACCGACATGCCGCTCGTAGGAACGCCGTTCGACATCGCGCAGGGGACTCGGCATTCGAAGGATCGCCGAACAGGCTGCGGATTCGGGAACCCAGTTTCGCGACTCCGGCGTTTCGTAAGGAATATAGCTGACCGCCTGTCGCTTCGCTCCGAAGTCGGATCGGGCCGGGGACGCATGAGTTTCCGGGGTGTTCGGCGGGGATTCCGGTGAGGTGTTCAATGAGGATTCCGGCAAGATTTTCGACGTTCCGGTTTTTTTGCCGGTTTCCCGTTTCGGCTTCCAGTCCTGCGCGAATCCCGGGCGGTTCGACGCAACGGCAAGGGTTGCGACGATAAAGACCGCGGCGGCGACGGGCGTAACAATGCGTTTTCGAAATACGACTTCCATACGTGGATGTTGCAACAAGGTCAAAAAGATATGCGATTCGGACTTTCCGATCTCCGGAAAGCGGGTGAAATGTCCAGCATCCGGGCACACGGTTCCCGGCTCGTCGACGGTATTTTTCGGGCGTCTTCCTAAAAACGCTAAAAACGATGAATGTGGCGCCAAAACCAGATCCCGACGAGCCCGAGACAAAGGTTGGCGACCCAAACGACTTCAACGGGCATCGTACCGTTTTTCGCCGCATCGAACCCGAGCATCATGATCGGATAATAAAGGATCAAAATCGGTATGAAGCACGCGAAAAAACTCGTGAAAACATCCGATTTTTTCATCCAAATCGCCAACGGGGCTCCGATCCAGACGAAGAAAAGGCAGCAAAAGCCGTTCGCCCAGCGGCGAGGCGGTTCCGCGCGCAATCGTTCCAACCGGGTAACCGCGTCGTTGATTTCCCGGCTTTTTCGCGTCCACTGGCGGTCCACGATCGGGTCCCTGTCGCCGAGCACGCTCGCAAAGGCGAATTGCGCCGCCTGGGTCCGCCGGCCCACGGCGATAATATCCCGTTGCTTGTCGATATCCGTCGGAATATCCTTCATCCCCATGTTCGAAGGTCGCGTCGTATCTTCCCGGGCCAACCCGAACTGGGAAAGGGGAATTGCGTAACTGTCGTCCGTCGCCTCGTAGCTGGTGTCTCCCCCTTCCACTTTCAAATGGCGCATCAGGACCTGGAGTTCCGATTTTTCCAGGTCGACCCGGAGGTTCGCCTCTTGGGCGGTGATCGTCATCGATTCGTTGGGGACGGTGATCGTCACGCCGAGCAGGGTCCGGTCGTTGACGCCGTCGGCCATGATCGTGAAACCGCCCCCGTCCTCGAACGTGTAAATGTGTTCCGATCGCAATTCGCTGAAAATGATGTCTTCCACCGCTCCGTAGGCGACCCGGGCCATGTTGGCGCGTCCCCAGGTGACGGCCCAGTCGTTGAGCCAGACGCTGACCAGACTGCACAGGAAACCGAGCACCAGCACGGGCCAAATGAGGCGCCACGGGGCGATGCCGAGCGATTTGAGGGCGATGATTTCATTATTTCCCGACATTTTCGCGAAACTGATCGTGGCCGCCATCAGCAGGGCCATCGGGATCGAAATGCGCGACGCGTCGACCATGATGAACGGGGCCATCATGATCACATGCGCGATCAACACGTCTTCCTTCATCGTCGCGCTTATCATCAGGACGATCGTGATGAGAAGCGTCAAAATAATCAGCGCAAACAGGAAAACCTTAAGTATTTCGGAAATCGTCTGGACGAGAATGATCTTCATGACGCCGTTGACAAAATGGGGGAACAAGCCGAAAAGGCGGCGAAGTTTCCCCGATTTTTCCCGGCATGTCAAGAGCGTTTTTGCGGCAGACGGATTCGCACGGCGGTTTCGGAAAATTTCCGGAAAAATGCCGGAGAAATTGCCGGAAAATTGCCGGAAAATTGCCGTCGCGTTCCAGCTTCCCCAGGGTCCGGTAAATTTTGCCGAAATTCGTGCAAGGCGACCCCTGGAGCGAAAATTATATGATACAATGGTACGCGACTCTATCCGGGGACGCAGTTCCCGGCTCGTCAAGGGGTTTGAGGTGCATCAATGGTTTTCAGAGGTTCCCGTCGTCAAGAGGTCCGTATGAACGTCTTATTCGCCACCAGTGAAGCGGTTCCCTTCGCGAAAACCGGCGGCTTGGCCGATGTAAGCGCTTCATTGCCGCAAGCGCTTGCCGAATTGGGACATACCGTGTCCGTCTTCATGCCGGCGCATCGTTGCGTTTTTCATTCCGGGTTGCCGCTCACCAACCGGGAAATCGACATTTCCGTTCCGATCGGCAATAAAACCATGTTCGGAACGCTTTGGGAGGGCCGGCTTCCCGGCGGCGACGTTCCCTACTACTTCATCCGGCAGGACCGGTATTTCGACCGGGAAACGCTTTATTCCCGGCAGGGCGAGGATTATGCCGACAATTGCGAGCGGTTCGTCTTTTTCTGTCGGGCGGTCATGGAATCGGTCGAACGGCTTCAAATGAAGGTCGACGTGCTTCATTCCAACGACTGGCAGACAGGCTTGCTTCCGGCCTACCTGAAGTTGATGTACGGAAGCCGGCCCCGTTTTCACGACGTCGCTTCCGTTCACACGATCCACAATCTTGCCTACCAGGGGGCGTTTTGGCACTGGGACATGGTGCTCACCGGGATCGGCTGGGAGCATTTCAACTACGATGAAATGGAGTTTTACGGGAAGTTGAACCTGCTGAAAACCGGGGTCGTGTACGCCGATGCGATCACGACGGTGAGCCCGCATTACGCGCAGGAAATCCAGACGGAGGAATACGGTTGCGGCATGGACGGCGTCCTCCGTTTCCGCAAAGAGAAACTGCGGGGAATCCTCAACGGAATCAGCACGGAACATTGGGATCCGGCGACCGACCCGTTCCTTGCCGCGCCTTACGACATCGGGAATATTTTCGAGCAGAAACCACGATGCAAGGCGGACCTGCAACGGGAAACGGGGCTGCCCGAACGGAGCGATCTCGCCCTGGTCGGCATGGTCGGGCGGCTCGCCTGCCAGAAAGGGCTCGACCTCGTCTGCGACACGATCCCGACCTGGGTTGAAAATCACGGCGTCCAGTATGTCATCCTGGGAACCGGCGATCCCGTCACGGAAATGCGGTTGCGGAAACTGGCCGAGACTTATCCTCAAAACGTCGCCGTTCGACTGGAATTCTCGGATTCCCTCGCCCATCGGATCGAGGCCGGGGCCGACCTGTTCCTCATGCCGAGCCGGTATGAACCGTGTGGTCTCAACCAGATGTACAGTCAGATTTACGGGACGCTCCCGATCGTCCGCAACACCGGCGGCCTGGCCGACACGGTCCTCGACGGCGAAACCGGGTTCGTGTTCGAAAACGACTCGGTCCACGACCTGAACACCACGATTTGGCGGGCCTTGCAATGTTTCTGGGAGGACCGCGACGATTTCAACCGCATGATCCGAAACGCCATGCGGCGCGACTGGTCCTGGAAACGCAGCGCCGAACAATATGTCGCCCTCTACGAAGAAATCCGATAGGCGTCGGACGTTTTTTTTCGAATTCCCGTCTTGACAGCATTATTACGATGTAATAAAATCGCCTTCTATTACATTGTAATAGAAAGGAGATGCTGTCGATGCCGCGAAAAACAAGCGAACCGGTCAAACTTTCGCCGGGCGAACTGGAATTACTCGAACTGCTCTGGAATCACGGACCCCTTACCATTTCCGGCGTGCATCGGGAATTCCTGGACCGGGGCCGTTCCATCGGTTATCCGACCGTGCAAACCCGGTTGAACCGTTTGGCCGAAAAAGGGATCATTCGCAGGGACGGCCAATACCCGGCGTCGTATGAAGCCGTCTTGAAGCCGTCGGACGTTTCAGGACATTACTACGATCTTCTCGAAACGCTTTGCGGCGGCAATATCGCCCCGTTCATGCTCCATCTTACCGGGAAACGGGGGTTGGCGCCTTCGGAAATCGACGTGCTCAGGAAGATCGTCCGGCAACACGAAGAAAACGACAACCATCGAGCCGGGAAACGGGGGGACGAATGACGGCCCTCATTTGCAACATCAATTTCAACGCCGCCGGCCTTCTCCTGTCGTTCGGTATAAAAACGTTGATTCTCGGCGTTGCCGCTTCGGTTGTTTCGGCGACGCTGCTGTTGACGGATTGCCGCAGCGCGACCGTCCGGCGGTATCTCTGGATCGTCGTTCTCCTGCTCGGCGTTTTCGGGGCGGGCTTCCCGATCACCTTTGCCGTCCCGCACCGTGAGACGACGGCGCCTGAAACGGCAATGTCCGTAACATCCGCGTCTGAAACGTCTGCGTTCGCAACATCCGCACCCGTAACATCCGCACCCGTAACATCCGCTCCGGATTTTCCGTTTCCCGTCGACGTACCCGCTCGTCCGGTACTGCCGCCGGCACAGCCCTGGAAACCGGACAGCGTTGACTCGCCGACGCCGTCCCGTTTTGATGTGGCGCCCCGTTTCGCCACGGAGCCTGAAACGCTTTCTCGACAACGTCTTGCGACAGACGTTCCTTCGCTTCTCGTATCCGTCTGGCTGGTTGGCATCGCCGGGATTCTCGCATGGCGGCTCGGATTTTACGGCCTGCTGCTTCGAAAACTCGCGACGGCGCCGTTCGCAGAAGGGGAATATCGTTCGCAATGGGAAACCATCCTCGCCGAGTACGGCCTTGCTGCCGAACGATTGCCGCTTTTACTTGTCGATTCGCTTGGTCCCGGATTGATTCGGACGCCGCGGGGCGAACGGGTGGTCGTACCCCGGGAATTGTGGGAGGAATCGCCGAAGGAAATGCGCGAGGGAATTTTGCGCCACGAATTGGCCCATTACCGGAACCGCGATTGTCTCGTTGCCGGTTTCGCGCGGCTGCTCGCCTTGCCGCACTGGTTCAACCCGGTTTCCTGGTTCGTGCTGCGCCGGATCGACGAGGCTTCCGAATGGATTTGCGACGCCGCCGCCTTCGGCATGAAACCCGACGGGACCCGGCGTTTCGCCGAATCGCTCCTTGCCGTTCACGAATCGTCGCGAACGGTTTCCCTCCATCGTTACGCGTTCGGCGGCAAAGGGAAGGGAATGGAACGGCGCGTACGCGAACTGCAATGTTTCATCGACAACAGAAAGGATTCCATCATGAAAAAGACGACGCTTTGCCTTGTACTCGGCCTGTTCCTTGTTGCCGGGCTTTTCCATGTCCGCTTCGTTCCCGCCGTAACGGGGGACGATACAAAGACTCCGCAGGTGAAGGATGCCGCCGAACCTGAAAACGGGAATGATACAACGAAACAACCGGGCGAGGAAGCCGCTCCGGGGACGGCCGCCGGAATGGCCGTCCGATTGACCGACGCGGAAGGAAAGCCCGCCGCGACCGGTTATGTCAGGACGTATCCCCGCCCGAGACCGGCCGATTGGGAAGGCGATCAGCCGCGGAATTTTCCGCTCGAAAACGGGACCTGCTTCGTTCCGCTCTCGAATTTCGATCAACTTCAATCGTTCAAAATCGTTCTCTACGCCGACGGGTTCGCTCCGTATGAAATCGACTGGAACAACCCGGCGTCCGATCCGATCCCGCGGCATTTCGTTTTCCAACTCAAGGATCGGGCGGCGGACCCGATCGGGGGCCGCATCGTCGATGAAGAGGGCAAACCCGTCGAGGGCGCGATCGTCCAGTTCGGCGTCGACATGGCCGGTCGTCAAAAGAATCCCGACATGTTTCCCAGTTATGCCCAGTGGATACACACCGATGCCGAGGGACGCTGGATTTACAAGGTGTTGCCTAAGGAACAGCTCGACGAAAATTTCGACATGAACATCGAACACGCGCGTTATCCCCGGCTGCGGTTTCCCGACGGGCAAACGTTCAAGGATTACCAGGTCAAGGACGCGGAAGGCAACCTGTCGAAAACGATCGTCCTCCCGAAGGGGTTGCCGCTCCGGGGCCGCATCGTCGACGAAGAGGGCAAGCCGGTCGAAAACGTGCTCGTTCACTGCAATGCCGCGTGGCGGGACCCGGATAAACCCTACGGGCACGAATCGACCCGGAGCGACGCGGACGGCCGGTTCGCGTTCGAAAATTGCTCGCCCAAAGGCGAGTTGCGAACGGTCGATATCGGTTTTTGTTCGAAAAACTTCGCGCCGGACATCGTTTCCCTCGAAGAAATCACGCCGGACATGAAACCGTTGGAAATCAAGCTCAAACGCGGCAAACGGCTCGTCATCCGGGCCGTCGACACGGAAGGAAAGCCGCTCGCGGGAATGCGCATCTCGTCCGGTTATTGGAAAAGCCATTGGGGCGCCGCGACGGGGGTTCAACAGCTCTTTGAAGACGCCGACGAATTCGGGGCCGTGCGGACGGACAAGGACGGCCTGTTCGTCTGGAGCAACGCCCCGGACAACCGGTTCGACCTGAAGATCGACGGCGACAATTATCAAAACGTCAAGATCGACTACGAAACGCTCAAGTACGGCGACGAGGAAAACGTATACACATTCCGGCCGCTCGTCGATGTCGCCGGAACGGTCACGGACGCGGCGACGGGCAATCCCATCCCGGCGTTCGCGATTTCCGAATGGTACACCTTCAGGAAAAGCACGGGGACGACCCGGGAGTTCGGGACCCAGGCCGGGAAAGACGGCCGTTTCACCCGCCGGACCGGGCACCGCATGGGGGAATGCGATCACTATTACCTCCGGGTCGACGCCGAAGGTTATGAGGGCGTGATGCGGGAAATCAAGCCGGATGATGCGGATTTGAAACTTGAATTTCCGCTCAAAAAAGCGACCGCGTTTTCGCAGAACCTGGTCGGGACCGTGTTGCTCCCGGACGGCAAACCGGCGGCGGGGGTGGAAATCGGAATCGCGACCGCGGCTTACGGAATCCAGACCAAGGGTGCGAAACTCAACGCGGGCGGGATGGGAAACAACGCCCGGACCGATGCGGAAGGTCGGTTTTCGATTTCCCGCAGCGAAATGTCGATCGGCGACCAGGATTACCAACTGCTTTTCCTGCATGATGCCGGAACGGTCCGCATGAAGAAGGAACAGTTCGAGCGCCATACCGGCCCGATTCGGCTGGAAGCGTGGGGCCGGATTGAGGGAACCGTCCGGGTCGGCAACAAGCCCGGCGCGAATTTGCCGATCTGGTATTCCGTGGAAAACGATCGGGATCCATTTGAGGAAGGAAAAGCCCGGATCGACATTTTTTCCGACGACGAACTGAAAAGCGACGCCGACGGCAAGTACGTGATCGACCGTGTTTTCCCGGGCAAGGGGACGGTTGCCCGGGTGGTCAGGTTCAACAACGGCACGACGCGCGCGCCGATGTTGGGGCATTCGTTCGAGATCAAACCGGGGGAAACGCTCCGGATCGATCTCGGCGGCGGCGGGCAGTCCGTTCGAGGCAAAATCCTCCTTGCCCCGGACACGCCCAAACCGGTCGATTGGCGCTTCGCCCATGTGGAAGCCGAGCCGTCGAACCCGGATTATGTCGCCCTTCCCGCGCAGAGCGAGGAGGACAAGGCGTTTTACATGGACATCATCAGGAGTATCCCGGAGTTCAACTCGCCAGGCCCGGTTTCCGGGTTGGAGGTGGAAGAAATCATCACCCGCTGGGAAGCATCGCCGGAAGGCAAGGCGATGATCGCGAAAAACCCCGCGGCTTATGAAAGATGCATGAATTACATGGACTTCGCAGCGGAATTCGAGAAAAAGCGGGAAGAACGCGGCGACCGGCGGATCATCGGCGCGGTCGATGAAACCGGGACATTCCAGCTTGACGATCTCACGCCGGGTCTTTGGACGTTGGAAATCGAACTGAATTTCCCGAGCGTTCCGCTTCAATGGTGGGATTACGCGGATCGATGGATGAAAAAGATCGACTTCGCCGTTCCCGACGTACCCGGCAACAACACCGACGCACCGCTGGAACTGCAAGGAATTCCGCTCGGATACGACAAGGGCGAACGCAAGGGACCGGGGCGATAAAGAGCGTTAAGTCGCAAACGGCCTGAAACGGTTACCGCGCACAACCGCCTGCCGCTCGAACGATCCGTTTATATCGTTACATAAACACACGTTAAGGGCAAGCGAGTGCGGCGGACGAGGGGAATGCCCGTGGCTTGCAGTATATCACCGGACGGCTTTCAGGATCACTGTGCGGTTTCCAGGTAGCCTCCGATCAGTTCGAGGAGCCGTTCCGGGTTGATCGGCTTGCTGCAATAGGCGTCCATGCCGGCATCGTAACACAGCGTTTCGTCACCCTTCATCGCGTTGGCGGTCAAAGCGATGATCGGGATTCGGCCCTTGCGGTTTCGCCGGAAGGAACCCTTTTCCGTCTCCTGGAGACGGATCGTCCGGCTCGCTTCGTAGCCGTCCATTTCCGGCATCTGGCAATCCATGAGGATAAGATCGTAGTCGCCCCCGGTCGCCGCCCGGCAGACTTCGACGCCGTTGCCCACGATCTCGTACTGAAAACCCGCGCTGCCGAGAATTTCGGCGACGACGATTTGATTGATCCGGTTGTCTTCCGCGACGAGAATACGTTCGTCCCGTCGTTTCGAGGTCGATTCCGGCTCGATTCCGGCCGAATCGCAAACGGGAAACGGCGCGGGTTTGCCGGACGTCGTTTTTGCGTGCGCCGGTTCTTCGCACGACCGATCCGGAGTATTTTCGGGAAGAGCCGAAACGGTCTGGCCTATCTGGGAATAATTCATGAACGACGCGGCTCCCGAGGAAACCGCGGAGGCGCGCAGGGACGGCTTGAGTGACGGGTCAAAAGGTATCCGCGGGCCTGTAAAAACGCCGCCGCCCTCATAAAAGGCTTCCGCGATCGTTCCCAGGAGAATCGACGTGTAAACCGGCTTGTGCAGGTACCGGACGATCCCTCTGCCGCGCCGGGCGGATTCGTCGACATCCTCGGCGAGCGGCAACAGGTGCAGGATGACCGGCGTCACGGTTTCGGAAAAAATCGCGTCGAATTGTTCGGCGAGTTCCCGGCCGGGGCGACCGATGGAGGCACGGTCGAGAATAATCAAGCGAAACGGGTTGCCGGCGGCAAGCGATTCTCTTCCCAAGCGGAGGACCTCGTCCGGGGTCGCACAGACGTTCACATCGGTCTTCCAGAGCGTCAGTTGTTCCCGAAGCGTTTCGCGGAGAAAGGCATCGGCGCTGACGAGCAGGGTTCGCAGGCCGAAGAGGAACGGAATGACCGTATCCCACGTTTCCGGGAGCAAGGGCCGGGATTCGTCGATGACTTTGCCCAAGGGCAGCGTACAGGAGAAGACCGCCCCGATTTGCCGTCCGCCGATCATTCCCGGAGCATCGACGTAATCGACATTTCCCCCCATGAGCTTTGCCAATTGGCGGCTGATCGACAATCCGAGTCCCGTCCCGCCCGATTTTTGCGTGGAAGAACCGTCGATCTGGGAAAAGGCGTTGAAAAGTCTTTCCCGCTGGTTCGGCGGAATGCCGATCCCGGTGTCCAGCACGCGAAAGCGCACCATATCGTTCTCGGAATCGGGATCGTCATGGGAAAGCAAGTCGACTTTGAGCAGGATGCCGCCGTGTTCCGTAAACTTGACCGCGTTCCCGACGAGATTGACGAGGATTTGCCGAATCCGGTCGCCGTCCCCCCGCACCGACCGGGGCAGATCCAGCCCGTACACGCAGCACAGTTCGACATGCTTTGCCGCCGCGCGGGCAGCGAGAACGCCGAGGACCGACTCGATCGATTCATACAGGTCGAAGACGTCGATTTCGATTTCCATTTTTCCGGCCTCGATTTTCGAAAAATCGAGAATATCGCAGATCAGGTAGAGCAGCGATTTGCCGGAGGAACGGATCAACTGGGCGTATTCGTCTTGTTTCGCGGTCAACTTCGTTTTGAGCAACAGTTCGGACATCCCGATGACGCCGTTGAGCGGGGTCCGGATTTCATGGCTCATGGTCGCGAGAAACCGGCTTTTGGCCCCGTTGGCTGATTCGGCCGCCTGTTTTGCCGCTTCCAGGTTGCGGAAAAGGTGGACGCGGTCGCTCACATCCGTAATGACGAGAACGAACAACGACTGATCCCCATCCGTCTGGGAGGAAGCGCACACGTCGGCCCAAACGGTTTCGCCGTCCTTTCTCCGGATCGGGATGCGACGGTCGAGGTATTCCGGATGCCGGCCGGCGAAAAAATCCGCACGTTCGGTCCGCTTTTGGATCACCCCCGGGTCATGCCGGTCGATTTCCCCGCCATTGATGAAATCGTAAATCGAGCGCCCGATGATTTCATCCTGTTCGTAACCGGTGTACCTCGACAGCGAAGCGTTCGTATAGGTGATCTTCTCCGCGTGGTCGCAGAAAAGAATGCAGGCGGCGCTGTTTTCCAGAATCGCGCGGAGCCGGTGTTCGCTTCGCTGCAATTCGGCGCTCCGCTGCCGGACCAGTTCTTCGAGGGAATGCCGGTAACGAATCAATTCCTCTTCGTTTTTGACGTTTGTCGTGATATCGCGGATCACGTTGATCGATCCGACGATCGCGCCGGTTTCCGGGTCGACCAGGGGATGACTCGCATGTTCCAGCCATGCCGGTTCGGGCCCCTCGAAATTGGTTTCCTGGTGAATGTTGGTTTCCCGTTTGCCGGAAAGGAACATTTTCTGCGCCGGACAGCCGGGACAGATTTCCGAGACGTTAAATGCGAGATGGCAGCGTTTGCCGACCATCGGCATACAGAACGAGTACGTCTCCTCAAGTTTCTTGTTCGTGCGGAGGATCACGTAATCGAGGTCCGTGATGAAAACGCCGTCCTGGAGCGAATCGATGAGGTTGTTGAACAGACTGCTGAAATCCTGGACTTTTTGGAGCGACGGGGGGAAAGACGGCGCTTCCTCCGTGATCGGATGAGAGGCTGTGACGTCCTGGAGCGTCCCGTGAACAAGCCGTGCCGAACCGTCGGCGTCCCGTTCCACGACGGCCTGGTAGAACAGCCTGATCCGCCGGCCGTCGTCGCGGCGGTGAATCAGGTGTCCCTGGAAACTCGTTTCCCCGGTCAGGAGGGCGAGTCGCAGCTTGGCGTTAAGCGGCCGAAAACGCTCGCTCAACGAACAAAACGGCGCCTCCGGGGGAATACCGAGGATCGTATGGATTTCGTCGGACCACTTTTCGCTTTCATCGTGCGGATCACGGATCCAACGACCGATGAGCGGCAACAAAGCGTCGTCATCGAACGGAACGGCAGGGTGGTTCATCGGTACTCATTATGCTGAAAGTCGTTACATACCGAAGCCGGTTGAGTTTTCCGCTCCGGTCGCCCGTTTGCACGTTCTCCAATACAAACGGTTTTCCAAAACGAACGGGCTCACCGGCCCGTCCAGAGCGGTAGTTCGCGAAAGAGGCGACTCACCGACTCGTGGCAATGGATTCGGCGGATGGCTTCTCCCAGAAGCGGCGCAACCGACATAACCGTCAAATTCGGGATCATTTCGACGGGCAGCGGAATCGTATCCGTCAATAAAATATTCTCGATGGGGGCATTACGGATGTTCTCAAGCGCATTCCCGCAAAGCACCCCGTGGGTCGCGGCAAGATAAACTTTTTCGGCCCCGTAACGTTTGACAAGCCGGGCCGCCCCGCAGATCGAACCGGCGGTGCTTATCATGTCGTCGAAAATCAGGACGATCTTTCCTTCAATGGGTCCACCGATCAAATTGGCTTGTTCCGTCCGGTTGCCGAAACGCCGTTTGTCGATAATCACCAGGCTCCCGCCGAGCGCGTCGACATGCAGGAGAACCCGCTTGATGCTGCCTTCGTCGGGACTGGCGACAACCAAGCGATCCGGTGGAATCGCCATCCGGCGGAAATGATCGTCAAGGACCGGCGCCGCCGTCAGATGATCGACCGGGATATCGAAAAAGCCCTGGATTTGGGCCGCGTGCAGGTCCATCGTCAAAATCCGGTCGGCCCCGGCCCGGGTCAACAGGTTGGCGACCATCTTCGCCGTGATCGGGACACGTCCTTCGTCCTTTCGGTCCTGCCGCGCATACCCGAAATAGGGAATCACCGCCGTGACACGATCCGCGCTGGCACGTTTGAAGCTGTCGATCAGGATCAACAGTTCCATCAGGTTCTCGTTGACCGGGGGGCAGGTCGGCTGGACGATGAAAATATCCTGGCCGCGGACATCCTGCTCGATTTTCGCGTGGGTTTCGCCGTCCGGAAAGTTTCCAACGCTCAGGGTCCCGAGATCGATTCCAAGGTAATCGCAAATACTCTTCGCCAGACCGGCGTTGGCCCGGCCGGAAAAGATTTTAAGATCGTTCATCATGATCGGTGATGTCGTTATTGGTCTCCAGGTCGGCTATCGAACATAAGCGCCGCCGTGTCGACGCACCGGCGACTGTTTCCACAAGAGACGTGTTTACACTTGAAGTGCATTGTATTGTCAATCGGGGCGAAATACAAGCCCCGACCACCGGCGCCGCCGGAACAGGGGGGTATCCTGAGGGCTGTTGAAATTTCCCGAAGCCGCCGTTCGAGAAGCCCGCCCTCGAAAAACAACACCGCACGGAGGGTAAACAGGCGGTTCAAACGGAAAACGGGGCCGTCGGCAGGCTTGTTCACCGGGTCCGTTTCCCGCCAAAACTTTTTGAAAAACGCCTTGATTACGAAGAGTGGCTGAATTACAGTGAACGTGTAGCCGATGTTTTCACTAGCCACTGTTGTTGGAAAAGGAGCGAAATCATGAAAAAGTCCGTTTTTGTTAGTCTGGGGGGGGGGCGTAAAATAACGAATGAGGGCTTGTGTCCCCGGATTTCCTATTCCCGGGAACGCGGTTCCCGGCTCGTTGCGTTTACCCTCGTTGAACTTCTTGTCGTCATTGCCATTATCGGCACCTTGGTCGCCCTGTTGCTGCCGGCGGTCCAGGCGGCACGGGAAGCGGCGCGACGGATGCAGTGCTCCAACAACCTCAAGCAGATCGGCCTCGGGGTCCAAAACTTTCATGACACCCATTTGGGCTTGCCGCCCTACATGAACGGCAACCAGCGCGGGGCATTCCTGATTTTCCTGTACCCGTTCATGGATCAAGGCAATCTCTGGGACGCCATCATCAACGCGAAATGCAATAACGCCGGGGCGGGAACGGGGCTTGACCTGAGAATGGACTGGTGGTGGAACGATGTGATCAACAAAGACACCCAGTTTCCCCATCTCCTGGCCTCCGGGCTTTGGGACGCCTTCGCCTCGGCGGACGCGATGCGATGCCCGAGTCGGCGATCAGGTCCGGCTGCCACGGATTCCTCGGGCGGACAGGGCCCGCAAAGCGATTATGCCCCGGTCATCTACCTGAGAGGAAATCCCTCGGGCTCGCAAACGACGGTTTCCGACAACGGTTCCTGGTGGAACAAGATGGGCAGACGCCAGAACGATCTCGCCCGCACCGATGGTGCCGACGGTTACCTCAACGGTGCCCTCGCGCATTCGCCCTTCCTGCCCTCGATTCTCGACAAACCTGCCGATAAAGGGAAAGACTGGTCCTGCCGCAATTCGTTCGCGTCTTGGGAAGATGGAACCAGCAATCAATTGATCGTCGGGGAAAAGCATATTCCACTGTCCTACCTCGGCCAGTGCGACGCGGGCGACAAGAGGCTGCGTGCCGATTGCGGCTATTTCTTTTCCAACGGGGACCAATGGGGCTCAGTCGCGCGGTTGATCCACGAATACAGCGGTTCGGTCCTTGCGCGGTCGCCGAGTTTCGCCGACGGAAAACAGGCGGACGGTCAATACTATGAGGCCAACAGCGCATTCGGCTTCGGGAGCAGTCACGCGGGAGTTTGCCAGTTTGCGTTGGGGGACGGTTCCGTCCGGTCCCTTTCCGTCACCACGGCCACGCAGACCATGTACATGCTTGCCGATTGCAAAGACGGAGGGGCCGTATCGCTGCCGTAAACACTGCCATGAAAACATTTTTTTCCATATTTTTCCTGTCTCTTCTCGCCGTGGTCGCCGGTTGTTCGAAAAAAGTCTCGGTCGAAGGCCGGGTCACGTTTCCGGACGGTGCGCCCCTGACGGTCGGAACGGTCGTTTTCGAAATGGATCATTACCAAGTCGTCGGCCCGCTCGATCAGGACGGCCGATATCGGCTCGGCGAAATCCGGCCCGGCGACGGTGTTTTGCGCGGACGGTACGGTGTCCGTGTCCATGCGGAGACCGGCGGGACTTCGGACGGAGCGCCGATCGTGAAATATGTCGCGCCCAAATACGAGAACACCGAAACGTCCGAATTGAGCTGCGAGATCAAAGGCAAAACGGTTTTCGACTTCACCGTCGAGAGGCCGTGAAGCGGAAATCTCATAAAAAATCGCGCGGAAATCGCCCTGATTTTCGCTTTCTCACGCTGGATCGATCTCCGTTCATCCTCTATAATGAACCGGAGATTCGTTTCGTGACCGGCATTCCCGCCCGATTTTTCAAAAGCTCCTTCCCCCGACATGATTCCCTACACGCTCGAAGAACTGACGCAGCGAGCCCTGACGGTCGGCGTGTTGACGCAGGCGCAGATTCAGCAAATCCGGGCGCACTTCGGGGCTGCGCATGTCGAACCGGAAGGATTTCTACAGGCCGCCGTCCGGCTCGGCTTGTTGACCGGATACCAGGTCGAACGTCTTTCGAGCGAAGATTCCTTCGGTTTTTTATACGGTCCGTACAAAGCCCTGTACATCGTCGGGGCGGGAACGTTCGCGCGGGTTTTCCGAGCCGTCCATCGCGACACGGGGGAAATCGTGGCCGTCAAGGTTCTCCGTGCCCGGTTCAGCGACAACAAGGCGTTCATCGAGCACTTCCTGCACGAGGCGAAACTCGGAACGCAACTGAAACATCCGAACATCGTCCCGATTTATTCGGCGAGCAGCGAAGGGTATCTCCATTTCATGACCATGGAGTTCGTCGAGGGCCAAACCCTGCGGGAATTCCTGAAAATCCGCAAGAAAGTCGATGCGAGGACGGCGACCGTGGTCGTTCGCGACATCGCGGCCGGTTTGGAATACGCCCTTCGTCGCGGCCTGCAACACCGGGACTTGAAACTCAGCAACGTGATGCTCGCCGCGTCGCGGCAGGCGAAACTGGTCGACTTCGGGCTCGCCTCGATCGCCGAAAAAGCGGATGTCAACGTCCCCTTCCTGAAAAATCAGCAGTCGGTCGATTATGTCGCCCTGGAGCGTTGCCGGGGCGCGAAACGGGACGACCCCCGGAGCGATCTTTATTTTCTCGGCTGCATGTACTACCACATGCTCAGCGGCGAATCGCCGTTCCTCGAAACCAAAGACCGGACGAAGCGACTCGACCGCAACCGTTTTTTCAATGTCAAACCGCTCCGGCAGGTCGAATCGGACATCCCCCAGGTCGTCGCCCAGATCGTTGCCAAAGCGATGCAGCCCGAGGCCGACGCACGCTACCAGAGCCCGACGATGATGTTGTTCGACCTGAACAAGGCGCTCGAACGGCTTGAAACGGAAGACGGCCGGCCGACCGAGCCGGCGGCGGGCGATGCCGCAGCGACCG
>DOMV01000210.1:2590-3562 GCA_003509805.1 Planctomycetaceae bacterium | reverse complement strand
GCGGATCGTTTCACGCTTCGAGCATTACGAAACGCTTTACCCGGGACCGGGTTTGCACGAGCAGCGGCCCGTCGATTGGTGGAACGCGGTCGTCCAAAGTACGCGACACCTGATCGAAGCGGCTAAGGAATGTGGGATCACTCCGGAAACAATCGTTGCGATTGCGATTTCCGGCCACAGCCTCGGTTGCGTCCCACTCGACAAGGCGGGAAATCCGTTGCGTGAAACGACGCCGATCTGGTCCGACAGCCGCGCNNCGGACGAATGGTATCGCCGCACCGGGAACGGTTTTCCGGCGGCCCATTACACGCTGTTCAAGATTTTATGGTACAAGAACAACGAACCGGCGGTGTTCTCGAAAATCGACACGGTTCTCGGCACGAAGGATTACGTCAATTTCCGGCTCACGGGCGTTCGCGCAACCGATTTCAGTTATGCTTCCGGCAGCGGGGCCTACGATCTGGCCGGTTGGCAATACGACGAGGAGATGATCGCCCTGTCCGGATTGCCACGCTCGATTTTCCCGGAGATCGCAGCCTCGACGACGGTTCTCGGTCCGCTCACGCGCGAAGCGGCTGCGGAACTCGGCCTCACGCGGAAAACCGTGGTCGTGTGCGGCGGCGTCGACAATTCCTGCATGGCTCTCGGGGCGGGCTGCTTCTTGCCCGGCCGGCTGTACGCTTCGCTCGGTTCCTCTTCGTGGATCGCGGTCGTCGATTCCAAGCCCCTGCTCGACCTCGCGAAAAAACCGTACGTATTCACGCACGTCGTACCGGGCCAGTTCACTTCGGCGCTCGCGATTTTCTCCGCCGGGACGACCTTTCGCTGGCTGCGCGACCATCTGTGCCGCGATTTACTCGCCCGCGCGGAATCGGAAAACCGCGACGCATACGAACTGATGATCGAGGAAGCCGAACGTGATTCGAAGCCCGGCGCGAACGGCGTGCTCTTGAACCCGAGTTTCGGCGGCGG
>DOMV01000210.1:0-2513 GCA_003509805.1 Planctomycetaceae bacterium | reverse complement strand
CTTTCGCGGACTTGGCTCGGTCGATGCACACATGAATGTGGTCGGAGGCGGCGCGATCAGTCCCGCTTGGCGGCAAATTTATGCCGATGTACTGCGGATCGCGGTCGCAAGGACGAATATCGGACAGGATGCCGCCGCTCTCGGAGCCGCGGCGCTCGCGACCGTCGGCTGCGGAGTGTGGACCGATTTTTCCCGACTCGATTCCGTTCTCGCCGTCGAGGACGTCCGCGACGTCCGTGAGCCCGAAGCGGTGCTGTACGACCGGCTGCTCATGCGGTTTCAAGAGGATTCGCAATTTCTCGCGGGACGGGGAGACGACCATTCCCGGGACGTGAATGGATGACCCCGGAGTATTGCGCAACACGAGCCAAGAGGCTTCCGGAGCACGGTGTTTCCGGAGTACGGTGTTTCTGAGCACTGCGACGAAGCCCCTTTGGCCGCGTGTGTCGGGCTTGGCACCAAATCTCCATTTTTTCGCGGCGAGCAATAACCGGAGACCAATCGATGCGATACGATGTCGTTTTCTTTTCGTTGCTGTTTTCATCTTTTTTTTCATTATACGCCGACCTCCGCGCGGAGCAACTCGTGTTCGATTTCGAGTCCGGCAATCTCGGCAAAGAAGGCTGGAAAATCGTCGAGGGCGACAATACCAGGCCGATCGGGTCGCGCGACACGGAATTCCACACCGGCAAGAAATACGCGAAGCAGGGCTCATTCTATTTGACGACGCTGGAATCGGCGGTGAGCGATCGCCCGACGGACGACGTGGTTTGCGTGCTCGAATCGCCGGTGTTTGTCCTCGACGGCGACGAAGCGACGTTGGCGGTCGGCGGCGGTGCTCGACAAGGTACCTGCGTCCGACTTTGTCCGGTTGCCGGGGACGGGAAAGTCGGGCCGTCGGTCCGGGAAGCACGAGGGGATAATTCGCAGGAACTCAGGGAAACCGTCTGGCAAACCGGCGATTTGCAAGGCCAACCGTTCGTCCTGCAAGTCGTCGACGACGAGACCGGCGCGTGGGGGCATATCCGCATGGACGATTTCCGTACGGAAGGTGAAATCGATTCCGGAAAAACGGCCGTCCGGGACACATACATCACGTCGGTCGTCCAGGCGGAACGGGACGCCGAACAAGCCCGGTTCGACGCGGCGAAACGGAACCCGCTGCTTGTCGCTCAGCCGATCCTGTATACGACGCGCACGCAATACCAGCCGGACCACCACAACACCGAGACCCTGTTCCAGACCGGCGAGATCAATACGGAAAAATTCGAGGGCGGCTCCTCGCTCCGCGTCTGGAATCCGGCGGACGGCTCGGTCCGCATCCTGCTCGAAGTCCCGAACGGAATCGTACGCGATCCCTGTCTTTCGTTCGACGCGAAAAAACTGCTGCTCTCGATTCGCCGCGACATCAAGGACGATTATCACATCTACGAGTACGCATTGGAGGAGCGGACAACAGGGAGCGGGGAACGGGACAAGCACCGGGAACCGCTCGTTTTGAAATCCGACACGGATTTGGTCGGGACGCCGCTCACGCAGATTACTTTCCTGCCGGGCGTGAGCGATATCGAT
Organism: Planctomycetaceae bacterium; assembly: GCA_003509805.1. Lineage (GTDB taxonomy): Bacteria > Planctomycetota > Planctomycetia > Pirellulales > Thermoguttaceae > UBA8133. Next base: position 941 of record DOMV01000210.1, on the reverse strand, counting down.
CCGCTGTATTTGCCGAACGGACAAATTGTCTTCTCCGCGACGCGCGAGCCGAAGTTCTGCATGTGCAACCGACATATCATGTGCAATCTCTACAAAATGGAAGCCGACGGGGCGAACATCCGGCAAATCGGCAAGAGTACGCTCTTCGAAGGGCACGCCACGCTTACCCCGGACGGCCGGATCCTTTATGACCGCTGGGAATACGTCGATCGGAATTTCGGCGATGCGCAAGGCGTTTGGATCACGACGCCGGAAGGATTCAACCACGCGATTTTCTGGGGCAACAACACCGCTTCCCCGGGCGGGGTGATCGACGCGCGGATCGTGCCGGGAAGCGATTCGATTTTCATTTCAACATTTTCCTCCTGTCACGATCGGCCCTGGGGCGCGATCGCGTTGGTCGATCGACGGCTCGGAATTGACGGCAAACAAGCGGTTCTTCAAACCTGGCCGGCCTCGGCGATCGAGCTGGTCGATGTGGGCGGATACGACACGTTCCAGCGGGTCCGGCCGAAAATGGAAGATCCGTTTCCACTTTCCGCCGAATGGTTCCTCGCGTCCGGCACGACCGGGGCCGACGAACGCATGGGCATCTACCTGCTCGGTCGCGACGGAACAATGGCCCTCGTGTTCAATGATCCGGATGTGCCCGGTTGCTATGATCCGACGCCGCTCGCTCAAACCGTGCCGCCGCCGATCATCGCCCAGGAAACCGATTACGCGAGCCTGGACGGCGTGTTCTACGTCTCGAACGTGTACGAAGGCTTCGGCATGGACAAGGTCGCGAAAGGTTCCGCCAAATATCTCCGGGTCGTCGAATCGCCCGAGAAGCGGACTTGGACGCCCGGGAGTTGGGACAACGGAACCGGCACCCAGGCGCCCGGGATGGCTTGGAAGGATTTCAACAATAAACGGGTCCTCGGAACCGTCCCGATCGAAGA
>DOMV01000072.1:1176-2620 GCA_003509805.1 Planctomycetaceae bacterium | reverse complement strand
GACTGGTACAGTCGTGTCGTTCATTTCTCTATCTTCAATCAAAAGGGGATATCGTATGTCAATCAAACTCGGGCAATGCTGGATCGCCCGGCTCAGTAAAAGCGAGATCGCGGTCCGGCTCGACGACTATTCACCGAAAGGCGGCTGGACCGCCCGTTCGCTTTCGCACGGTCGCCGTGTTTGGATTCGCCAGCCGGAGCAACTGATTCATCGCTGTGACGAAAACGGCCTCCATATCGTCGCCGACGAGACGGAACCGAATCGCAGATCGAAGGCGTTGCCGCCGGAACAGGTCGTACAAGAACCAACGTTGTTGAAACCGGAGATCACACCCGCGATCCCGAAACCGGCTCCAGCACAGGCAGCGACGCTGTTGGATGCGACCGTGGCGGTACTGCGGACAAGTCGAAGCGGGATGACGACCCGCGAAATCATTGAGGCCGTACAAGAGAAAGGTCTTTGGAATCCCGGCGGCAAGACGCCGTGGTTGACCTTGCATACGGCTCTTTCCCGCGACATCCAAACCAACGGGTCGAGATCGCGGTTCGTCAAGAAGGATCGCGGTAAATTCGCGTTGCGATAAGAAACGCGAATTCCTCCGGCTGTTTTGAGCCGCAACGACCAAGACGCCCGAGGTATTCGGACGTCTTGGCGTCTGAGGCCCAGGGTTGCACCGTGGCGAGTTCAGTTTGCCGAGTTGGCATTCTTCCCGCAGGCGGCTTCCGCTTGGGCAATCGCGGCCTTCAGGCGAAAGATCGCGATGCGATACGGCTCGGCGTCGAGGAATCGCAAATGACCTTCGCTCTTCACCTCTTCGATCTTGTTCAAGAGCAAGATGTTTTCGTTGAGAAAATCGGTACAACTCCGGATGCGGTCCCCGAGGAACGCTTTTTGTTCCGTATCGAAGTCCGGACCGTTCTCCGCGACGTACTTCAGAAAAGCAATCTCGTCCTGTTCAAGAATCGCGATGTTGGCGCAAAGCGTGTCTATCATTTTGTTCGTACTGGTCAAATCGTTTTGCATGGCGTTTCTCCTCTATTTTCATGTGGTTGAATGATTTATCGGGCGGCGAACAGGCCCTTGTCGGTCTTGACGAAGCGGGACGCTTCCTGCTTCGCCTTGATCTCCCGCTGGATCGCCGAGGAGATGGTCGCTGACGGCGTCGCTCCGGGCAGGTCGCAGTACCCTCGCTGCATGGCCAATTCCGTAATCTCCTTGACCTTCATGGGCCGTGCTTCCTCGACGAGAATTTTGTACGCAGCGTTCAGGCCGGAGAGTTTTTCGTTGGTGGGCTTGGTTTCGGTGGTCATTTTCGCCGTCTTGGGCATCTCGTCCTTCGCTTTGATCTCCCGAACGAACCGCTTCGCGTCGGACACCGTGGCCCGTTTGTTGGTCTTGACGTTCATACAGTCGAAAACGATCTGGCCGTTGATGCGGCGTTCGA
>DOMV01000072.1:0-1120 GCA_003509805.1 Planctomycetaceae bacterium | reverse complement strand
CCTTTCAAAAAATGGTTTTTGCGTTTCACGCTGAAAAACAAGGCGTTTCAGCGTTCGAGTGTCGGATGATACCTCGCGTTCGCATGAAATCAAGCCAAGTTTTCGGACAACTCGAAGGAATGTGGAAGATTTTTGAAATCTTCACCGAAGTCTTGAAAATCAGGCGTTTTCTGGAATTTCACTTGGGTTGACGAAAGGTAGTCGCCGATCTCCGTGGGTGTAACGAATTCGTCGTTTCGAACAACTTCAAGCCATTCACCGAAAGGGAAAGACATGCCGCAACCGCAAAAAGAACCGCTGACCCATTTGAATCGCGCCCACCACCGTATTCGGCAAGCCTGCGAAGACCTTCAGGCGTTTCGAACGAAAATGCCGAAGGAAATCACTGAGCAGCGCAATTCCATGTTTCGGGAAGACCTCAAGTCGCTTGCCGCCTATGACGCCGCTGACGTCGTGGCCCATCTATTGCAATATTCGCGTCGCCAATTGGGACAAATCAAGGCGATGGTAAATTCGGACAAAAAGCCGAAAAGTGAATAAACGTCGCTCAGTTTCTACAAACGTCGTTGCCATAAAAACGCTCCGAGGTGGGAATGTTGCGGCAATCGCTTTTCGGATATAATGCTTCCAAAGGAGCGCAGAATATGTCGAAGAAAAAACGCCGTCCCGTCATTTCCCGGAAGAAACTCAAGGAAAAGCGACTGGCCACCTATCCGCAACCGATCTATGCCGTCGGCGATCTCGTTCAGGTCAACGACGGCGTCATGGACGCCAACTGGGACGCCCTGCCGATCGGCGGTTGGGTGGGCAAGATTACGAAAATCCAGCGTGAAGAGACCGGCCCGAAGTACGAGGTCGTTTGGACTGGCGAAACGCTGGATCAAGCCCATCCGATCTTCGGGCAGCTTGCCTCGTTCGAAGGATTGAAGCCGAACGAATATACAGGGCTTGAGGAATCCGATCTGCATTTGTTTCCCGGCGGTCCCGTCACGCTGGTCGCGCCGACGGATGTGTCGATGTATGCGGAACGTCCGCTTGATCCCGACGATCGCGCCGACCGCCTCCGGATGATCTTCGATACGAAGCCGCTGGAATGGTTCCCAACGCTGGGCGACGACGA
>DOMV01000393.1:4524-5225 GCA_003509805.1 Planctomycetaceae bacterium | reverse complement strand
TTTTCCCGTTCCCGGCGGTCCGTGAAAGACGACCGAACCGAGCCGGTCGGCGGCCAACAGGCGGCGCAACAATTTCCCTTCGCCCAGGAAATGCCGCTGTCCGACAAACTCTTCCAACGTCCGCGGACGCATCCGGACGGCGAGCGGTTGTGCTTTGGCGCGGTTTTCTTTTTCTGCGGAATCGAACAAGGACACGGCCATTCTATTTTTCAATTGAGGACGACGGGAACGTCGATTTGTTTGCCGCCGCGCAGAAGCGTGAGGACGAGCCGGTCGCCGGGCGTGTTTTCTTCGACGAGGGCGATGAAATCCTCGGCTTTTTTGGCCGGTTTGCCGTTGACGGCGACGATCACGTCGGCCGTCGAACGATCGAGCCCGGTTTTCTCATAGGTGATCGGTCCGCGGCGTTCGCGCACCTTGACGACCTTCGGAACCTGGATGCCGGCTTTTTCGGCCGCACCGCCGGGAGTGAGCCGGAGGACGACGAGCCCCTCCTCGGTTTCGAAGGCGCGTTCGATCCCGATGTCGGCACGAACGACCTTGCCGTTTTGGAGAATCTGGGGAACGATCCGCTGCACCGTGTTCGAGGGGATCGCGAAACCGACCCCGCTGCTTTGTTCGACCCGGCTCGCGATCGCGGTATTCATGCCGATCATCCGGCCTTGCGTATCGAGAAGCGGTCCGCCGGAATTTCCGGGATT
>DOMV01000393.1:339-4461 GCA_003509805.1 Planctomycetaceae bacterium | reverse complement strand
GGATTGCCGATCGCGTAAATCTTTTGTCCAACGAGCAGTTGCGTCGAATCCCCGAAGGAGATCGGGTAAAGTTCCTCCGGCGTGGCGTCGACTTTGAGAACGGCGATATCCGTGATCGGGTCCACGCCTATCTTTTTGGCCTCGTATGACTTACCGTTGAAAAGCGTGACTTCGACTTTCGTCGCGTCCTCGACGACATGAAAATTGGTCAGGATGTGACCCGCCTTGTCGATCACGATTCCGCTGCCGCCCCCGGGCGTGTCGATTTCGCCGAACAACAGGTTCGTCGTTATTTTCGTGTTGATATTGGCGACGCTACGGTTACATTTGTCGTAAACCATGATGTTGACACGCTCTTCCGGTATCAATTCGTGCCACCGGGCATGAAGCGTCAGGTTTTCGGCGGGCGGAGCGTTTTGCGAAGAATCCGGCGGATTGGCGCGCTGGACCGATTCGGGAAGCGGGGCGCTTTGTCGCTGTTGGGCAAGTTGCTGGGCGAGACCTTGGGACGTGAACTCAATAAAGCAAAGCGCACAAACTATCACCAACGCCGAACCAACCGCCGTTAAGAGGAAGACATGAAACGGTTTACAGGATCGCATGAGATATTCCTTGGTATGTTTTCAACAGGTACAAAAGCGAGCGATATTCGAATGACATTCATACCGTAAACGGCATGATAATCCTCCCGCGACCAATCGCGTGCCGCTCGAACAATCGGCGTAAACAATTACATTAACAAAAGTTATGAGCGAGTATGCGAGGCAGGAAGACGTGACCGAATGTCCGTTTCCATCGCGTTTTCAGCATGTCCCCATTCTCCCCGTTTCGCGCAAGTTGCCAAAAACAAGGAAAGCCGAAAACAACGATTCGCTCATTGCTACGTAAAATGATCCGTTCGTGTTCGGTGAAAAAACAAAAAAACAAGGGAATCTCAAAAATGCGCCGACGAGCCGCGGTCCGTGACTGTGGATGCCGGAAGGCCGGTCGACTTCCGTTCCCGTTTCGGCAACGCTTCCGGGGGCTCGGTCGTCAACGAGACCGTTTGTTCCTTGCCGTCCCGGAGAAAGGTGACCGCCGTCGTTTCACCGGAATACCGCAATTGGAAATGACAAACGACCTGCATCGCGGTTTGGACCGGCGCGGCGCCCAGTTTCGTGATCCGGTCCCCTTTTTTCAAACCGGCTTTGTCGCCCGGCCCGCCCTCCAACACGTCGGACAAGACCGGCGCGCCGATGAAAATCCCGTTTTCGGTGAAAGAAAATCCCGTTTCGCCCGAGTATACATCCTTGCCTGCCGACAATTTGGGAAAAACGATCGTTTGCAGATCCTCCAACGGGACGGCCATCCCGACGCCGCCGTCGTACATTTCATCCCCGGCGGTCAGCGCCGTCGAGGTCATCGACAACGGGACGAGAATGCCGAGAACGCGACCGTCGAGATCGATCAGCGGGCCGCCGTAATTGTTCGGGCCGACTGCCGCATCGGTTTGAATCGCCTTTCCCCAGATACGGTCCGTGCCGCTGAGGATGCCGACGGCGAGATTCGGCTCGTCCGGTGACAAAGCCCGACCCAGGGCGATTACCGTCCGACCCGGTTGAAACGCGGTTTTCGGAACCGCCGCCAAAGGAACCGCATGCGTCGATTCGGGAACCGTGCCGACCTTCAGCAGCGCGAGCATCCGGTTGTAATCGGTCGCGATCCGCCGTCCCACCTGCTTCGTGCCGTCGGCGAACCGGATCAGGATCGTACTCGGATCGTGCAGGAAATTGAAGGCGCTGGTGATGACGTGTCCCTGTTCGTCGAGCAACAGGCCCGTGGTCGCGCCTTCGTTGGTCAAGGCTCCATCGACTTGCTCGAAACCGCCGACCGTATCGATGCGGACCAGCCGGGGGGCGACCGTCGCCGTCGCCTTGCGATACCGATCGGCGACCGGGTCCGCGAAAAGCGGGGAAACCGGGAATAGGGAAACGACGACGAGCGGTAATAAACGCGGGAGTAAACTCATTGCCTGTCCGATTATCTGTCCGATTGCCTGTCCGAATCGCGAGTGACGGGGTCGTGATTCTGCACGCACCGGGAACGGGATTCCCGGATGCCGACCAACAATGCCGACTAAAAATGCCGACTAAAAATGCCAACTAAAACTGCAATGGCGACTCTTTCCCGGTCTACCAGCGCAACCGATACGCGTCGAATACGGGACCGTCCACGCAGGTTCGCCGGTAATCCCAGGTATCGCCGTCCCGGTATTCGACGACACAGCCGTAACAAATCCCCAAGCCGCAGCTCATGTTGCTTTCCAGCGAAACCGCACAGGCGACGCCGAGACGTTCGGCCTCGCGAAACACGGCATGCAGCATCGGTTGCGGTCCGCAGGCGAGAATTTTCGTCCGCGCGACGTTGTTCGAAGCGACCACGCCTGGGATCAAATCGCTTACGTAACCCTGATATCCGGTGCTGCCGTCGTCGGTGGCGAGGCGGACGTCGACCCCCAACGCCCGGAAATCGTCGATGCAACTGATCCGACTTGCCGTTTGCGCCCCGTACAACAGGGTCCACCTGGGCGGATCGACCGTCGTTGTGGCCGTTGCGCCCGCGGCGGCCGTCGTTGTGGTCATGGCACTGTTCCGGCACCGGCTCACCGGCATGTAAAGCGGCGTTTGGCCGATTCCGCCGGCGACAAGAACGAAATGATCGTATTTTGCCAACTCTTCCGGCGAGACATCCCAACCGTTTCCGAGCGGCCCCCAAACGGTAAGCGCCGCTCCCGGCCCGAGTTTTGCCAAACGACCGGTCATCTTGCCGACCACGAGGTAAACGAGGTCGATCATTCCCGACGCCTCGGCCCGGTAAACGCCGAAAGGACGCCCCAAAAGCGGATCGTCCCCCTCGGCAAGACGAAGCATGACAAACTGCCCGGGCTGTACCCGGCCCGCGATTTCCGGGGCGCGGATACGAATCCGACAGGTCCGTTCGGCGACCGGCACGTTTTCAACGATCTCCACTGCCGTGTGAAAAATCGTGCGCGCATTCGGGCAGGGGGACTCACAAGTACTCATGGCATCCATTATAATCGGGGACGGTACGGTTGGGAACGGGAGCCGGTCATACCTGAAACGGCATGAAAACGTCCGAAATGCAAGCCCGGAACGAAGCGTAGCGCAGTGACGGGAAACCACGGCAAATCCTACGGTGAATCCCGGTCGCTGTACGTTGTTGCGCTCCCGGCTTTTATGCCTGCCGATGAAACAACCGGTTTGACGCGGTTTACAGTATTATCGTCTTAACTAGGATCATACACATGGAAATGGACCAACTGGTCGCCCTGTGCAAGCGGCGCGGATTTTTGTTTCAATCGAGCGAAATTTACGGCGGACTCAACGGGTTCTGGGATTACGGGCCGCTCGGCGTACTTCTCAAACGCAACGTCAAGGACGCCTGGTGGAACGACATGGTCCAGGCCCATAACGAAACGATCGTTCCGCCCGGGGCGCCGGCACGCTACGAAATGACCGGGCTCGACTGCACCGTCATCATGCACCCCCAGGTCTGGAAATGCAGCGGTCACTACGACCTGTTCCACGATTTCATGGTCGATTGCCGCGAATCGAAACGACGTTACCGGTACGACCATATCCTCGGTCGCTACGTGACCGGATTGAAACACGGCGAAGGCGGAACCGCCGCGAGCCGGGTACGCATTTTCGCAACGACGATGGAAACCGAAAACACGCAGGACGCCCTCGAACAAGCGGCGCTCAAGTTTTTCGGCCTCCGTAAAAAAGACGCCGATTCGCTGGAATGGGACGGGGAAATCCGCGCCCTCTCCTCGTTGCCGGGCTCCGGCAGTACCGGCGGCGGCGCGATCGGCGACATACTCGGCAACGTGCTCGGTCCCGACGCGAAACACCCGGGCACGCTCACGCCGCCCCGCGAATTCAACCTGATGTTCAAGACCTAGATCGGTGCGCTCGGCGGCGAGGACGACGCGGCTTTCCTGCGGCCAGAGACCGCACAGGGCATTTTCGTGAACTTCAAGAACGTGTGCGATTCGACCCGGATGCGTCTTCCCTTCGGGATCGCCCAGGTCGGCAAGAGTTTCCGCAACGAAATCACGCC
>DOMV01000393.1:0-251 GCA_003509805.1 Planctomycetaceae bacterium | reverse complement strand
CTCTCGGGCGAACGGCTCCGGCTGCGCGAGCATGACGCGGACGAATTGTCGCACTATTCGGTCGGGACGGCGGACATCGAGTACCGGTTCCCGTTCCTGCCGCCGGGTGAGTTCGGCGAACTGGAGGGAATTGCGCATCGCGGCGATTTTGATTTGCGTTCCCACATGGAAGGCAAGCTCGTGCGCAGCGGCGACGGACTCGTTCTCGAAAAGGATGCGAACGGCCAACCGCGACACCGCGGCTCCGGTAA
>DOMV01000394.1:2424-5662 GCA_003509805.1 Planctomycetaceae bacterium | reverse complement strand
GGCCTGAAACTACGGCATGTTTTTTCCCGCGCACAATCGCCCGCCGCTCGAATGAAACGTGCAACCCGATATCCGCAAAGATGTTGAGGCGATCGTGTTGAGGCGATCGAGCGTAACAAGCGGTCTTCGCCAAACAGCCAATCTCACCGTGTTTCCAGGATATCTGAAAATCAGTACGGGCCGGGCGGCGGAGAAAACGGCTGTGGCTGTGGCTGTGGTTGTGGTTGCGGATACGGCTGCTGAATCGGGACCGGCAGCGCCTCGCCGCTCAATCCCGTCCCCGGGGGCGAATACGGGGCATAAGGCGCCGCCGTCGGCGCGGAGGGGAGCAGCGGTTCCGGCGGGGCGATTGATCCACCCAAAGGTTCGCCGGCGGGAAGAGTCGGCAACGGGTCCGTCAGACGCAATGATTGGCCGGAATGAGTCAGGCGGCGCATCTCCTCCGCCTGGGCGATCAGCGCGTCTTGCGGCATGATTTGTTGCGGAAACATGTCCACTTCGTAGTATTTGTGATCCCTCAATTTGCCGGGCAGAAGAACCTCGGAGACGAAATCGAGGCCGATCCATTCGTACCACGGCGCGCGGACCGGCAAAATAACCGTTCTGGTTTCATACCCTTCCTTGACGAACGTGAATTTCCGATCCCCGTAATGGGTAAAACCGGTCGTCAGCGGTGTTTTCCCGATCGGTTTGTTATCCAAATAGGCCGTCGCGCCGACGGGATTCGTGCGTACGGTCATCCGTCGCCGTACGCATCCGCTCGACAGGCACAAAAATACGGCCGCAAGCAGCGTGAACAGGACGATCCGGGTCGTACGGTCGGTTCGAAGAACGTCGTGTGACTTCATCATTCGTCTTTCGGAAAATGATTGGTTTTCAGGTTGAAAATCGAACGCAAGGAAAACCGGCGACGGCGACGCCCACCTCAACGTCGAAGTCAACGTGAACGCTGTTTTTGCATGGAATCGATCTGGTTTGCCAAATGCAAGACGCGGCGATCGGAATCCCGTTTACCTCGCTCCAAAATCAATCGAAGCAGTTCCCGGTCCCGGGATGTCGAAAAAGCGGAAAGCGTCGCGAACCGAACCTCGGGACTCGGGTCGTCCAAAAGCACTTTGACCCAATCGGCGACCTTTTCCGCCCTGGTTTCGGCAAGGATTTTCGGGAGTTCCTTTCGGATTTCGACATTCGGATCATATAATTTGACGGCGATACGCAAGTGGGAATCGACAAAACCATCCCGGTGGACCAGCACAGCCGTTGCCGTACTTGCATAACGTTCATCCGGGTGGTGCATCAGCCGCATCAAATCGGGGGAAGACAGACTCGGCAACGACTCCAACGCGACCTTTCCCAACGGCGTCGATTCCACGGCAGGCAACTTCGGCGGCGGCGTGCGAATCAACTCTTTGGGAAGCGTCAACTCCGGCATGGCTTCAAGGGTCGGTCCCGTTCCCGTATCACTATCATCATGATGATTATCGTTGTTATAATCACTCGCATTATAATCGCTCACGATTGCCGCCCGTTCGGTTTTTGGCGTCTCGCCGGCCGGACGACGGCGGTGAACATCGGCCGGCATGGAACGACCAATGTAGGCGTCCGCGATATTGTACGGAGCCGCATCGTACGGGGTTGCATCGTACGGGGTTGCATCGTACGGGGCGTCACTGTACGGGGCCGCGATTTTCGTGTCGTTTTCCGCCGTACTGTAGGGATGCCCCGCCCCGGTCGGGACGGAACCATTTGAGACGCCGTTTGTTCCGCCGCTCTTTCCACCTGCTTCGCCATCGGCTTTTCCAAAGGCCAGGCCGCGAACGTTCGACCCGTGAGAACCTTTTCCCGTATTGCCGGGCCGGTTTGCGGAGACGGGGGTCAACATGGCCGCCAGATGATGCATTGTAAGCGGTCGGGGATAGGCTTCCGCCAAAACGGCGGAATCGCCCGTTCCTGTGGAATCGAAACCGTTGCGAGTCGCGTCGGAACCGTCGGAGCGGGCCCGGTAAAGTGCCTGAAGCTCCGAAGCCCGTTCGACGGCAAAACGATCGAACGTCGGGACACGGTGGCGTTCTTCTTCCCGGCGGCGCGCGATCAGGGATTCCTCCGTCCACTCGTCGATATCGTCATTCCAACGTCGCGGCTCCCCGTTCGAAAGGAGGACCGGTGGATCATCCCGATAAAAATCCGCGGGGGCACGGTAACCGCGCGCCGCAAGTTCCGCGATGACGCGTTCGCAAAGAACGGTTGTTGCGGCGCGATCCGGAAGAATTTCTCCATCACGCGCCAAGAGGTCCCGCAGGATCGTCCGTGCCCAATCCATCGCGGTCCGGGCGGAAATAGCGTCGAAACAATACGCTTCGACATCAAGTTCTTCGGCGATTTTCAAATAGACGTTTGCCGCATCCCGGATCGGCATCGTCCGGGCTCGCACCAAATGGCGGTCGATCGCGTCACGGCAGGAAAAAAAAACCGTTTCCCGTGAAATGCCGATTCCGCGAACATAGGCCGGGATCGCGTTTTGGTCCAATTTCCCGATGCGTTTCATAATCGCCGGAATTTCCTGCTCTTGGGCCGTTCGGGTCGATTCGATCAAGTCAAGCCCGATTTGCCGGGGCTGTTTTTCCAGAAAAGAACCGAAAAGCAGGATCATTACCCCCGTTATCGGGAGAATCAGCCCCCACGGGGAGGAAAACAGCTTGAGGAGGACACCGCCCGCTCCGAAGAGCAGCCTGAAAAAAAGCGTTTCCAGGAACAGGTACGCCGCTTGAACCCACCTGAACGGGATGCCGATCAGGCGAAACAAGGTTCCTTGAAAAGTCGTTTTCAACGGTGCTCGGCGCGACATATCCGTACTGCTATGCTCCACATAAAAAAATGAGCCGGAGGGGTATACCGAAGCCGGCCGGTTTTTTCGGCCAACCGCCTTCAGTTCTACCGGCCAACAAAAAAGAACCGTCCGGAATCTTCCGAAAAATCGCCGGGAATTTCAAGAGCAAATATCGGATTATTCCTGTCATTTGGATAAATTCCTACCGGTCCGTGCCAAGCGGCATTGCCGCCCGGCCTTCCGCACTTTTCCCAAATTGCTTTTTTGAGGAAACGGCGTGAAATCTTGGTCGCCGGGCAGAAAACGGACGATTCTCATGTAGGGCGGTTCGCGCATGCGTTTCCAAGAAAGGTCGACAATTCAAGACAACGTTGTTTTGTATGGATACTCGGATATACTGGAAACGCGATG
>DOMV01000394.1:0-2273 GCA_003509805.1 Planctomycetaceae bacterium | reverse complement strand
GCTCCTTGAAAGTCGGCTTCGGGGAATTTCAACAGCCTTCAGTATATCATGCCGTTTACAGCATAAAAAATCCAACAAGGGCGCACCGGACTTGTGGCAGTGATTCCGCGCACAGTCCCGGTGAGCTTGGCCTTCAGGCAGCGAGACGCCCTTCTCGCGACGCCCTTTTCACAACACGGACTCACGTTCGATTTTCGGTCTGAAGACCAAACAATGATTCCGGGGCAAGGATGGCCGGAATTGACCTATCGGTGAAATATGGCAATTGGGAAATCCTTGACAATGAGCGGTCGCACCGATCTTCAACATGCAGCCGGGCGGCACGGCAGACGGCGCATCAACACCGTGTCGGGCGGCGCAGCCGACTGTACGTCAACACCGTGCCGAGTGTCGCAGCCGACGGCGCATCAACACCGTGCCGGGCGGCACGGCGGACGGTTTTTCGCACGTTCGATCTTGCCGTCGCGCGTTTTGCCGCGAACTCTTTCACAAGTTCTTTTCTTTGCCGTCTTTATTGCAATCCCCTTGTTTTCGGGCGAATGGGGATTTTCGCAATATCATGTTCCCCGCCGTGACGAAGAGCCGCGGCAACCCGATCGGCATCCGGCGGAACCGCGAGCACGTTTTTTCGGGGGGAAACGGAATGCTTCACAGGAACGGGAAACCGGTCCCGAAAAGGTCTCGGCAGGCGATGAATCGCGAAAAGAAGCGATTCGACGTATTCCATGGAATTCCCTTTCCAAGGATGCCAGGGCGAAAGCGAATAACGTCATCAAAAATGACACGCTTTTTCGATGTTTGCCGGAACAGGCGGTTTATTGCAAACCGGAAGTCTACCAATACCTCTTGCTCCACCCGGACATCGTCGTCGCGTTTTGGGAAAAAATGGGGGTCACCCAGGTTTCGTTACATGAAATCGGTCCGGACAAATACCGGCTCAAAGAAAACGCCGGAACAACGGCCGTGGTCGAAGTTCTTTACCGTACGCCGACGCTGACGATCGCTTACGCCAAGGGGTTTTATCGTGGCCCGTTGCTTGCCCGGCCCATTGAGGGCGAAGCGTTGCTTGTTTTGAAAAGCCGGTTTATGCGCGACAAGGACGAAGAGCCTTTGGTCGCCGTTCACCTGAATGCCTTCATCACGATCCGCAATGTCGGCGCCGAGATACTCGCGAAGCTGCTTTTCGGTGTCATGGGAAAAATCGCGGACGCCAATTTCGAGCAAACCATCGGATTCGTCGGCAGCGTTTCCGACGCGATCGACCAAAATCCCCGTGAAATGTTTCGAATGGTCGCCAAACTACCGAATGTCGAACAGCCCGTCCTCCAGGGTTTCCAGAAAATCATCGTGGACGGCAGTATTGCCCGCGACGGAAAACGACGGGAACCGGATGTTCATCAAAACGGTTTGTATTCCAATGGCTTGCATCCGGCGCAGAGCATCGTCGACGACGTTGCGAGAGATGTGATTTTTGCCCACCCGACGGATAAACCGACCTTTGAGCGGGAACCTCCCTCGAATAAGTACGGCATGGAACAAGCGGAGGAGGACAACACGTTCGACCCGGATTGGATTTCGACGTTGCGGCGTGAATTTGACGAATCGCCGGAACAATCCTCACTGCGGGAATCGCCGCAAACTCCCGTTTTCGCCCAAGGTGAAACCCGGGCTACAACGCGGGTTGAAACACAGGCTGAAATGCGGCTCGAACGGAGTCCTCTTGCCGGGAATCGTGACATGGATGTTCTCCCGTTTGACGAGAATATCCCGATGGAATTCCGGTGGCAAGAATCGATCCCCTCGCAAACCGCGACTCCCCGGACGGGAGGCGTAATATTCAAACAACCGACATTGCCTTCCCGGAAGTGAGGATGACGGCTCTTCCGAAAAATTTTCTTTTTTTGCGGGCAACACCTCTTGACACGCATCGCGCATTGGAATATAGTGCCGAGGATAAAGGCCGGTGCCGCCTCGTTCGGGCATCTCGATTTCGTTTCTTGTGCCGTCAGTGAGAATGGATTTCGACCGTTTTGTTTTTCGATTTGACGGCAGAAAGTATGATGAGATGAAGATTTACGTTGGCAACCTTGCCTACCGTACGACCGAGGAAGATTTGCGAGCCGCTTTCGAGGTCCATGGAGCCGTCGACCAGGTCGACATTATCAGCGATCGTGAAACCGGTCGCTCCAAAGGTTTCGGTTTTGTCGAAATGCCGAACAATTCAGAAGCCCAGGCGGCGATCGACGCGCTGGACGGAGCGGAGCTTGGAGAGA
>DOMV01000026.1 GCA_003509805.1 Planctomycetaceae bacterium | reverse complement strand
GTCATCCGTGGAACGGATACCCGCCGGGCTTTACACCTATTTCGCGGTCGAGTCGCTTCAACCGGAAATACCGCGATGGACGGCTTATCTTTCGCCGACGTACTGGGGAGTCCTTTTTTTCCTGCTTTCGACGTTTCCCCTGCTTCGGATCCCGGAAATCGCCCTGGCTCAAACCGCTTCCGGTTTTCGGCAACGCTGCCGTCAACTGATCCGTCCGTTGGGCATCCCCGGTTTTTTCCCGATGCTGCTGTTCGGATGCTGGCTCCAGGCGGCCAACGGCTTTACTCAATCGCCGCAGCATCAATTCCAGATTTACACGCTCGGGCTGAGCATGTTCGTTTCACTCGGACGGGACGGAATGACGCGGGTCGGACAATGGGCTCTCGGTACGACCACCGGACGCCTGATCGACCGGTTGGGCGCCCGGAAAGTCGTCGCCGTTTCCCTCCTGATCGTTTCCGCCGGATCGTTGTGTTACGGAAACGCCGAACCGGAAACATGGTGGTGGATTTATCTCGCGGCGGCGGCTTGGATTTTCTGGATCGGCGTGAACATCGGGATTTCCGATACGCTGCTTGCGGTCGCCCCGGTGGAGGAACGGACCTCCTGTTTCGCGCTTTATTTCACGGCATCGACCCTCTCGCTCGCGCTGACGACTCTGCTCGGCGGATATTTGCTCGATCTTTTCCGCCAAGCGGAATTTCCGTACGAGCGATGCTCCTTCCTGGCCGGTTGGGCCATGCGCGTCGCCGCCGTACCGCTTTTCCTTTGGGCGACCTGGAAAATCAAATCGCGTTGATCCCCGTTTTCCCGTTCGACCATTCAAGCATCCGCAAGCCCGGACCGCGACTCACAAACGGCTCGTAAGCGGCTTGTCAGCGGTTCTCGTCCGGAAGTCCGTCTGCAAGTCCTTCCCGGGCGCGCCGGACGACTTCGGCGGCCCAGGCCCGGTGACCGTAAAGATCGATCAACGCCTGACGGATTTCCCCGGCGCGCCGAGGCGCGATTTTTTCCAGCATGTCCGCATCGTCCAAGCGAAGCTTCAAAACGAGGAGCTGGTTTTCGTTGATTGCGGCGATTTCCTGTTCCAGCGATGCGAGCCGGCGCTGCGCCAGGACGACGCAATCCTCCGTCGAACCGAAGAGCCGTTCTTTCTTCTCACGGGAATCACGCGATCTTTCCGTCCATTCTCCCGAAAGTTCGCCGTTCGCATCGCCTCCGTTCGCATCGGTTTCGTTCGCATCGCCTTCGATCTCCCGGCGCGCACGGATGAGCAACTCGCTGTCGGGACGGTAAAGCGCGACGATCATCCGCAACTTGTCCGCCGCCGTTTCCGGATCGATACGGCTCAGGGCGACGGCTTCGATATAAGCTCTTTCGACGGGCAGCAGTTTCGCATACTGATTTTTCGTAAACGAACCGCGTTCAAACGACCGTTCTTTCGCCGCGAGCGACAGCTCCTCCGCATAGGAACGGATTTCCGAGGCGGCATGGTGTTCGGGGTAATAATCCAAAAAGGACGTGATGTTGTCTTGGGCACGTTTGAGCGACGTCAGCAGGTCGGGCGCATCCGGGTCGTCGACTTCCTTCCGGATTCGGGCATACAAAACATCGGGCGGAACCGGTTGGAGCAGGTAGTAAATGACGCCCCAAGTGAAAAACAGGCAGGAAATCAAAAAAACGGTCCGGAGCGAAACAGGAAAACGGTGCCGGCGCGGTTCGTCGAAATCGAGTTCCTCCTTGTCGCCCACGACGACAAAACGGGAAGGCGGACTCGTGTCCGTCAAAGGAACCGGCCGGTCGGGCGCGAAAGCGTCTCTTGTCGGGAATTGGCCGGTTGAGAATTCGGCGGGGAATTTGGCGGCGAATTTGATCTCCGGCGCACGCTTCGAGGTTCCTTTCCTCGCCAAAACATCGGTGTCGCCTTTTTGGGCGACGATCGGATCAGCCTGCGTGTCTCCTTGTTGCGGGTTCAGAGGCTGCTGCGGTTGCGGAGGAACGAAGCGATAAAGAAGCGAGGAGCTTTCATGCGTTCCCGATGAGATTTCCGGGGAAAGCGTCCCATGCTCCCGCCCGGCGGAAACGATCGGATCGCCATGTGCCGTGGTCTCGTTCCGGCGGGATGTTTTTTCCCGCAGGGCCGCCGGGACCCGGCCGTCAAGCGGGTGTTCGGCCGGCAAGGATACGTCGTTCGGTAAATGCGGACCCTGCGAATACGGTTCCGGTTGCAGCGACAATGCGAACGGTTCGATATCGGGAACGGGCTCATCCTTGGATCTCCTGATGTCCGACTTTTCGATAACGACCTCGCCATGCCTGATTTCCCGGTCACCCCAAGGGGCGTTGGGGCGAAACGAATCCGGCGATTCGGAAAGCGGGACCCGTTTCGGGATGACAGGCGGTTCGGATGTGGCCGTCACCGAAAAAAGCGGATCGGCCGGATGCGTCGTCGGATCGACGGACACGGAATCGACGGATGACACCTGGCCGGGGCGTGGGATGCGCACCTGTCGATAACTTTCGAGAACGGCGGCGGAGACCGACGGATCAAGCGGAACATCGTGCACACCATCAGGCACATCATCAGGCGCATCATCGTGTATTCCGGCGTCCGGCCGGCCGGCCGTTTTTTCTTTCGGGCGGTCGTCGTTTATCCGTGGAAAATCGTTCGCGTCGTCATGCCCGTTTGCAATCGCCCGGGTGGCTTCCTGCGTAACGGAATCCGCATCTTTTTCACCCGGTTCGTTCCGCGACGTGTCCGTCAATCCCGTTTGTTCTTCAGGATGCGTGGTCCCGAAATCGAGCGGGGCGAATCCGACGCCCAGTGTTCCCCGAGCGTCGGGTAACGGAGAAAGGAATGTGGTGGAAACACCCGGCGGCGTCTCCGGTGAGCGCGTCTCCGGCGACCGATTCGGGACACCCCCGATCGAGACACCCCCGAGATCGATCAACCCGTTTTCCACGATCATTCCGCGCGCCGCATGGGGTTCGAGGCCGCCGGCAAAGGGGGTGGAAATCGGCCTCGGTGTCGTTTCCCGGGGCAGGGGGCGATCATCAATCGCCACGACGATCTTTTCAGGCGGTCCGATCATCGCCTGCAATAACGATTGGATGCGCCGCCCGGCAAGATAGGCGTTTCCGGGCCGTTCTTCCGGTTTGATCTTCAACAGATCGTTGATGACCGCTCCGAACGCTTCGGGGACGTCGAGCCGGCTGGCACGGAGCGGTTCGAGTGGAACGGTCGCATGGCGTCTGAGCAATTCGGAAAGGGTTTTCGCGACAAAGGGCGGCCGGCCCACCAAGAGGGCGTAGAGGACCGCACCGAGCGCGTACATGTCCGACCGGGGCCCGACCGGGTTGGCCATCGCCTGCTCCGGGGCCATGTATTCAAGTGTTCCGACGACCGCATTGGCGTTGGTGAACCGCTCCCCGCCGAACAGCCTGGCGATGCCGTAATCGGACAGTTTCGTCGTTCCGGACCGTTCCAACAGGATGTTGGCCGGCTTGATGTCGCGATGGGTGACTCCGCGGTCGTGTGCATGCTTCAGGGCCGAACACATGTCGAGGCCGATTTTCGCGACCTCGTACCAGGGGAAATGACGCCGGTTCCGCAATTCCTGGTGCAGGCTCGGCCCGTCGACATACTCCATCACGTAGTACAGCATCCCGGCTTCCTCGCCGAACCCGTAAATCCGTACGATATTGGGATGGCGGAGCCGTTTGAGCGTTTCGATTTCGGCTTCGAAACGCTGTCGCATCTCCTCCTCTTCTTCGAGCATTCCGAGCAACGCCTTGACGGCCGCGACTTCGCCCGTATCGACGTGAACCGCTTCGTAAACCGCGCCCATCCCGCCGCGACCGATGGTACGAACGATCCTGAACGGTCCCAGTTGTTGCGGTTGCATGAACAAAAACTCCGAAAAACGAAGGCGTGAAACTTCGACGTGGAAACTTCGACCGATTTTGATACCGAAGCCGGCCCCGTTTTCCGTTTGAACCGCCTGTTTACAGTATAGCGGCGCAGCGGCGCGCCGACAGGAATTATTGTCAGTTATACTGTAAACGGCCTGAAANNCGCTCGAACGAAACGCTTATGTCCTTTTGCGCACAGAGGTTAGAAGCGAGTGAGTGCGGCAGGCAGACTTGACCAAATGTCCATTTTCATCGCGTTTCCAGCATATTTTTCGATTTCGCCATTCACGTTCGGGTTTTCATCAGGGTTCCTATCCTTCTCCGCTCCGGTTTCAGCGTCCGGATCAGCGTTTTCCGCCGGGCTTATTTCGTTGCCGGAGCCCGATCAACCTGGAAGTCCAACGTCTTCGTCGAACCGTCCACCTTCAAGGTCAACCCGGAAGTGGCGGGAGCTGTGAACTTTTCGTCGATCAGCGGAACGGCGACCGGTCTTCCGTCTTTGTCCTCGCCTTCGTATCGAACGGCCCCGGAAACATAAATCTGGTACGTGTCCGGTGGCAATCCGTCATCCTCCGTGTAGGAACCGATCGTGTATCGACCGTCCTCCTTAATGGTTCCTCGTGCGTGAAACCGAGACGTCGTAAACGAAACGGTTCCCGTTTCCAACGGTTCACCGTTATCGGAATAGGTTACGCGGCCACTCATTGGGACAAGGCCGCTCGGACAACCGACGCTCGTGAACAAGAGGGCCAAAATAATGCAAATGCCTGCCGTTTTTTTCATGCGAGGACTCCCCTTGAGTGTTTTGAATCCGTCATGCCGCGGGCTTTCATCTTTCAAAAAACGGTGATGCGTCCCCGTTCATACCGAAGCCTGTCGAGTGCAACGACGAAAAGACGAAAAGACGAAAAACCCACACCGGTCCCCGGTGCTGGATTGTACCTTAACGGATCGGCAACGTCAATCAACGCAAAAAACACAAAAAAAGGTTCGACGCTTTTCCTCTTCGTGTCGCAAACAAGAGCGGTTCCGCCATATTCAATATGGAGCCGGTTGACTTTTTCATGCAAAACACGCGTTTCCGAAAGTCCGGTGTCCCTTTTGTTTGTTTTTTTGCCTGAAAATCAGTAACTTCGACACACAGGAGACAGAATCATGAGACACGCGAAAATGTTGGCGGCCCTTCTCATGGTGCTTGCGATAGCTTTCAGCGCATCATGGGGTTACGCCGGAGAAAAGTCGGGGAAATACCGTAACAGTTCCGTCGGTGCCAATTCCATCGGCATCAATTCCGTCGGCGCCTATCCTGCCGGTACCGGGTGCTGGCCACGACCGGCCCCTGTCGTTTTGCCACCGGTGTACCGCCATTTCCCGATCGGTTCCCGGTATTATCCGCCGCCGCCGGTCATCGAAGTCCTGCCGTGGACGCCGTATTATCACGGTCCTTACTACGGCTGGTGAGTCGCCCGGGGACACCGTCCCCGGCTCGTAATGTGCCTTTAACGCGAACAAGGCAATGTCCCAATGAAAAATCCGGTACGGCGGGGATGTCAATGAACAGCCGGAACAGGACCCGCGATCAACTCGTAATCATCGATCACCTGGGTGTTTCCGCTCTTGGCCTGATCGCAGAGCATCGTGATGCGCGGCTTGTTTTTGAGGATGTAAAGATTGGCGACCCGCTTTTTCCGGTCGCAATGCGTCGCCTGGCCGAGCAGATAATGCCCGCAAAGCACGAACGTCGCCGATTCGACCAGTTGCCGGGCCACCAGTTCGACGTAGGCGCCGCTTTGCGATTTCACAAAATCGACGGCGGCGGCGATTTCCCCGGCCGAGTCGATTAACGATTGTTTAAGCGACTCCAATTGCGGGTCGTCGTAGGTTTTCTTTTCGAATTGTTCCACATACGTCGCAAAAACGCCGCTTGTCACGCCACGGATCGCGGCCACCACCTGGAGCTGGCTGGTTCCTTCGTAAATGGTCGTAATCCGGGCATCCCGCAAATAGCGTTCCGCCGGATAGTCCTTCAAATAGCCGCTTCCGCCGAGCACCTGGACGCATTTTCCGGCGACGTCGATGCTCATTTCGCCGCAGAGGAGTTTGCTCATCGGCGTCAACATCGCGTTGAGCCGTTTGAAGGTACGGCTGTTTTGCTTGAAGCCCTTTTTCTCGTCGGCGCTCAGGGCATCGGCATTCCGTTCGAGCAGCCGGTTCGTATTGTTTTCAAGATCGCAAACCCTTGCGGTTTCATAGGTAAAGGCGCGGGCCGCTTCGATTTGCATCCGCATGTCGGTCACCATCTCGGCCACCGGGGCAAGCCGTTCGATCGGGGTGCCGAACTGTTCCCGGGTGT
>DOMV01000418.1:2526-2688 GCA_003509805.1 Planctomycetaceae bacterium | reverse complement strand
AACTACTGAGTAAAGTCGTCGAACATCGCACCGCCGGTACTCTAGGGACGTTCACGACGGGTTCCTCGTTTTTCGTCGGCAAGAAATTTTTAACGTTCTCCTGCCCTTCCGACCCAACGTATGGGACCTTCCACGATACCAGCTATGGCCGGAACAATATCG
>DOMV01000418.1:0-2474 GCA_003509805.1 Planctomycetaceae bacterium | reverse complement strand
TATATCAAGCGGGGGCCTTTTGCTCCCTACCAGTGGCGTGATACCGCCGCGTTTTCGGACGGCCTGTCGAACACCATCTTGATCAGTGAAGTGGCATCCTCGTCGGACCGCTATGCCGACAAGTTTGTTCGAAGTGCCATTGCCGCCAACGTCGGAACGACCAATTTCAACATTCCCTCGACATGCCTCGGGATGAGGAGTACGAGTAACCCGAACGAATTGGCGTGCCAGGCGACTTCGGGCCCCCCTTGTACGCACAACGAATCGTACCGGGGAACCCGCGTCTATGTCGGCGAAGTGATCTNNTTTCCGGATTTAACACGATTCTTCCGCCGAATTCTCCGCATTGTCTGCCCAACACACAAAGTGCCGGATACGTCCTGATGAGTGCCTCCAGTTATCATCCGGGCGGGATCAACGTCGGCCTTGGCGATGCCGGCGTGCGTTTCGTGTCGGATACGGTCGATGCGGGCAGGCCGGCCCTGTCGGCCAAGGCGGACGTCAATAACAGCACAAGCAACTACGGAGTATGGGGAGCTTACGGCACTATCGGCGGCGGCGAAGTAAAATCGTTGTAGGGTCTGTCGTTAGGGGCCATCACACCGAAGCCGTTTTGATTTTCCGCTTGCCCCCGTGCTACTCTTGTTTTCCCGCAAGGTAAACNNGTAAACAAGGGACTACCGGGAGAACTCATCCGTCTTGAGAATATTTTTTCGAAACATGTTCAAAACAGGTTTTTTGTTTGCCTTGCTCGTGGCGATCCTTTCGGTTTTTCCGAGTTGCAGACGGGAGAATCGGCCGGTCGACATGCCGAGATTGTATTCCTGCGAAATTACCGTCCTCGCCGAGGGCAAGCCGCTCGAAAACGCGACGATTGCCTTTCACAAAAACGATGTCACCGCCTTCAAGTGGGTGGTCACCAGCTTAACGAATGCGTCAGGCAAGGCTAGGATGGTAACGCAGGGACGTTATTCCGGTGTCCCGGAAGGAGAATACGTGATAACGGTCACCAAGCTGGAACGCGATCGGAAGACGCCCTCGGTGGAAATCACCCCTGATAATCTTACGCAGTACGCGATCAAGTCGGCGACGGTCGACGTCTATACCTGGGTTGATCCCGTCTACCGCGAAAAAGACACGACGCCGCTGAAAATCACCATCGACGGAAAATCTCTGGACCGGCAATTCGATGTCGGAAAATCGGAAAGGAAATTCCTCTTCAAAGAGACGGCCAACTGACGCTTTCGCCGTGAATGGCTCAGTAGAGTTGCCAACAGAGCAGCAGCCAGAGTCCGGCCATTAACAGCGTGATGCCGAAGTAAACGCCAAGGGAAACCGCCAGTTTTTTGAAAAACGGCCGGGATTTTTCGAGGTTGTAATCGCAAAGTTTCCAGGCGCCGGCATTGAAAAGCAGCATGGCAAATATGAGAATCGGCCAATGGCACTTCGGAGCGGTAAGAAATTGGATGATCGCCTGCACCGTCGACGAGCCGAAAGCGCCAAGCCGATACATCATGATCGCCCAGAATATTCCGCCACTGCCGCAAAAACAGGCGGTGAAAACAACCGACCAGAGTATTCCAAGAATCACGGTTTGGTAAAGTTTGTTCGGGGCCAGTGAGACCGAAAATAGGGTGTTCTCGAGCGTGAAAGACAAAAACCAGAACAGGAAGGGATAAAGCGTTGCCCAGGACAACGGAATCAACCGGGCATGATAAAGAATGGCAAGCCAAGGGGATAGCATGAGGAAAAAGGCGGCATTTCCCCAGACGTTGATCTGGTGGAAACCGAAATAGACTTCCCGTTTCGATAGCGGTGTGACGAGCATGAGCGGATCGGCCTTTTTCACAACCCGGTAGTTTATCCACGGCGCCAACGTCGCGCCGAAAGCGAAGAAAACGAAGTAAAACGATAGCATCGGCGACATGAAAGTGAACGTGGCCGGGGACGGCAATTCCCGGAGCCGATGTTCGATGAGATCGCTGTAAACGAGGCCGATCAAGGCCGCCAAAGCGAACAGGGAGTGGATGATCGGAACCGTGATCCACGTCTTGCTGGCGCGAAAAGCGCGACGCTGGTGAAGCACGAAATACGGATTAAGCCGCTCACCGAGGCTGTCAATGAAGGCGATGAAACGTTGGAGCATGATTGGGGCTGTTGCGTAATCGTTGTGGCCGAATCCAACCCGTTATTCTAAACACGCCGCCATTGATCCAGCGTCGAAAACGACAGTAGATGGTGTTCCAATTACTGAATTTTTTCGGCAAGGCACGCCATCGGTAATCGTTTTCGTTCCTATATTGAAGGGCGTTGAGGAAGGGGAGGTTGTCGATGAGGATATTGCCGCGTTTTTGTAAAAAAACATTCACCCCACAAAATATTCGCCCTACCGAAATTGTTCGTCTGTCCATGTCATGATGGACGATAGCAATTTCCGAAAAATAGATCAAGGTTAGGGCGTGTTCACGCTATGG
>DOMV01000256.1 GCA_003509805.1 Planctomycetaceae bacterium | reverse complement strand
ACCCCCGGGCACGATCGAATGGGAATGATCGAATAGGCACGACCGCCGGAACGGGGGCGTTGTCGGCAGGCGGTGTCCGACGAGCACCGCGCATCCGGCGACGGGGTTTCCGTGCCCACGGGTCACAGCCCGCACGTTCCCGATTGATCGTTCCCGATCATTCCAACACGCTCTCCATGACCCGGAAAATGTCGGTGTTGTCGACATATTTCCCGCTGTAATTCCAGAATTCCGCGGCCCTCGGGTCGTCGCCCCGGATACGTGCCATGAACCGCCCGCAACCCGCTCCTTTGGCCCAAAGCGGGACAAGAGCGTTCGAGTGGTTTCCGTTCCCGTATTGAACGCCGGGGAATTTGCCTTGCCCGTTGTTTTTCACAGGCTGGAAACCGTTGAACTGTTCCCCCTCGTCGTAGATTCCATTCTTGTTCGAATCGGCGTAGGTGTCCGGTCCCCAGATCGTTCCCGTCTCGTGGTCGGCGGTCACGATCAGCAGCGTTTCCTCCCAGCCGCCGTTTTCTTCGATCCAGGCATGGACCGCTTCGACCGCCTTCATAAACGCGGTGTGCTCCCAAACGCAACGTTCGATATCGCGGCTATGGTTGGCCCAGTCGATCGCCCCGCCCTCGATCATCAGGACGAAACCGTTGCCGCCCTCCGATTCGCTTCGTTTTTTCAGTTCGTTCAACGCCAAGAGGGCATTCATGGAAAGCACGGGGCCGCGATCGAGATTTGCCTTGCGTGATTCGGCCTCCCGTTCGGATATCTTGTACTTGTCGTTGAACAGCTTTTCAATAGTTCGACTTGTTTCGATCACGCCGTCGAAAGGCGGAAGCTGCTCCGGGAACGGAAAAATCTTGACGAATTTCGACGCCGTATTCTTCGACGTTGTGTTCCCCGCATCCCGGCCCTTCGCGTCCCGGCCCTTCGCGTCCTGGCCCCCCGCATCCCGGCCGGCGAGGATTTTTTCCCATATCTCTTGGGAACCCACGTACTTATAATCCAGGGACTCGGTTTGTTGCCCGTCCGTTTTTTTCTTCACCGCGACGGGCTGACCCGCCCCCATGATGACGCATACCGGGGAACGCTCGTACATTTCCGTGAAAATATCGGCATAATTCGACCGGGAAACATTATGGGCCGCGAATCCTGCCGGGGTCGCATGGGAAACGGGAACGGTCGTCAGCGTCCCGGCCTTTCTTCCCGTCTTTTCCGCGACTTGCGAGATCAGTTCGAGCGGCTTCGGTTCCTCGTCGCCGTTCATCCCGATCCGGCCGCCGAGCGTTTTCACGCCGCTGTGAATCGCCGTCGACGCGGCCGCCGAATCGGNNGGGTTTCCCCCAAAGAGTTCCCGCCGTTGGCGATGGTTTGCCAGAATTCCCCGGCCGGATATCCGTCCTGCCCTTCCGGGATCGGGACGCCTTTTTTCCGCTGCATGTACGTGGTCGAACTGATGCGAACCGGAAACGAATCGACCGGTTGCCGACCGAGTTCGCCGTGTCGGTAATACGATCCGGCGACATGGGCGTTGAATCCCATGCCGTCGCCGATCATCAGGATGACGTTTTTCGCCTTTTGGGGTGAGGACTCGATCGGGGCGGCATCCGCGCAACAGTGGGCGGCAAGGGCGAACAGGCCGATCAACCAAAGCAATGTGTGTTTCATGATTTTTACCAATTGAATAACGTTGTGCTTTCCGGAAGGACGGGAAAGACTTGACAGTCCTCATTCTAGTTCCTAGACTGAAGATATTCAATCGATCGGGAAGGCGGACAGAGGTACATTCGCGAGTTTTCCCGCCTGTTTCTTTATTCGCGCAAAATCCCTCGACCCGGATGTTTTTTTTCGCTCAAGTTACCACCGAGGCTGCCGCCCGGGCAGCCGGGACGGTCTTTCGACTCGGCCGCATTCAGGATAACGCCGATTGGTTCTGGCCGATCGTCGTCACCGGCCTGTTGCTTTGGTACGTCGTACGCCGATATCGAAAAGACACCACCGATCTACGGTTGTGGGTGCGGATTTTTCTCGCGTTGCTGCGAATCGCGGTGGTCGTCACCTTGCTGGTCGTCTACCTCCATCCGCAATGGGAACGCCTGGTCGGCGCCAGCCGGGTCGTCCTGCTGATCGATACAAGCGCCAGCATGTCCAACCGCGACGTCACTCCCGGGTCGCAGTCCGATACGCCCTCCGACGTTCCGGCCGACGTTCCAACCGAATCCCCAGCCGGTGCTCCGGGACAACCGAATCGTGGGCCGACACGCCTCGAAGCGGTCACCGATTGGATGAATCGTACCGAATTGATCGAACGGCTCCGTGAAAAGCACGATGTCGTCCTCTACCGTTTCGACAGGACGCTGGAACGTCTTTCCCTGGAATCGAAAGCCGCGGAATCGAAAGCCGGAGGGGGGGCGCCGTCCGCGCGTCGTCCTTCGACCGTTTCTTCGACCTCCTCGCATTCCCTGATCGATTCCTTTGCGGAAAATGACCGTCCGGACGCACCGGTGCCGGAAAAAACGGTCGAAACAACAACGGGGAAACCAACGGGGAAACCAACCGATGCGAACGACACGGGGCAGACCTCGGTGGGGGGGACGGAAGAAACCACGGAAACGTCGGTCGACGCACTCCTCGCCGAAGGGGATCAGACACGCCTCGGCGAAGCGTTGTTGAACGTGATCCAGCGGGAACGGGGCGAACCGGTCAGCGGAATCATCCTCTTGAGCGACGGTGGCCAAAATGCCGGGGCCGGAATCGACGCGGTTATTGAAACCGCCGGACGGACACTCCTTCCGATTCATGCGGTCGGAATCGGGGCGACACGACAACCGCTCAATTTCAAAGCACTTGCAATCGACACCGCCGAACGGGCCTTTCCCGGCGACCCCTTTACGGTTCGCGCCCGGATCGAACTGCTCGGCGGAGAAACCGCCGATTCCGCTTCCCTGCTCCCGTCCCCGGCAGCCGCACCGGGCGCCGCCTCGAAATGGAATGTTCCCGTCGAGTTGTTTCTCCAAAGCGGCCCGAATGACGGCCGCAACGATGCCAGCCCGAACGGCGGCAACAATCAACAAGCCGCTCCCGCAAATGTTGGCACGGAAATCCAAGTCGGCCGAAAAGAGGTCGAGATCACCCCGGGAAGCATCGCAAACGTCGATTTTGAGGTCCGGGACGACCGGATCGGCAAACACCGGCTCATCCTGCGCATCCAGCCGCCGCCGCAGGATAAAATCGACGTCGACGATCGCGTTGAAACGGAAATCGAAATCGTCGATCGCAAAGACCGGGTGCTTCTCTACGCCGGCGGGCCGCTGCGCGATTATCAATTCCTGCTCGCCCAGATTTTCCGTGACAAATCGATGCAGGTCGATGCGTATATCCCCTGGACATCCGGCGGCGTCTCGCAAAGTGCCGACACGATCCTCGATTTTTTCCCGAAAAACCTTGCCGAAATGGCGAAATACGACTGCGTGGTCGCTTTCGATCCCAACTGGTCCGAGCTCGGCATCGAAGAAATCAATACGCTTGAACACTGGGTCGCCCGGCAGGGCGGCGGTCTCATCGTCGTCGCCGGCGCCGTGAACATGTCAAACACGATCACCGGCTGGACGACCGACCCCCAGATGTCGAAAATCAGGGCTCTTTATCCCGTCGAACTGCAAGCACGCGGTTCCCTGAACGATCAGCGCTATCATGGGCAGGCGACGCCGATGGCCCTTCGATTCACCCGGGCGGGCGAAGAGGCCGATTTTCTCCGGCCGAGCGACGACGAAGCCGATTCCCGTGCCGTATGGACCGAGTTCCCCGGATTTTACGGCTTTTACACTCTCAAAGGAATCAAACCGACGGCGACGCTTCTCGCAAGCCTGGCCACCGAACAAGCCGGAACCGGGGGAATGGAACAATCGGCCCTGTTCGTCGAACAGTACTACGGCGCGGGCCATGTCCTCTACATCGGCAGCCCGGAAATCTGGAGAATGCGGCAACTCGATCCCGTCTACTTCGAAAAATTGTACACGAAGATGATCCGGCACGTCTCGCAGGGACGGCTCCAGCGCCAATCGGACCGGGGAACGCTTACAAGCGATAAACGCCGCTATGCGCTCGGTTCCGTCGCGACGCTCCGGGCGACGATCAACGACGAACAGCTTCAACCGCTTACCGAACCGACGTTTACAATCGACGCGATTTCTCCGGGCGGCAAACCGAGGGCCATTCGATTGACCCTCGATCCGAACGTCCCGGGCACCTACCAGGGGCATTTGCCTCTTACCGAAGAGGGCGACTGGAGCGTTTCACTGCTCCTCCCGGACACCCGCGAACGGCTGGTGCGTTCGATGCGGGTTCACATGAGCGATCTGGAGCGGGAAAACCTCAACCGCAACGAGCCGCTGCTCAGAACGCTTGCGGAAAAAAGCGGCGGCCGGTATTATGCCTCTCCGGGAATCGCGCAGACGCCGCTTCGCGAGTCGGCGCTTTACGGCGACCTTTTCACGGGCGACCGCACGCGACACGGCAAAAGCGGGGTCGGCAACGGGGGAGTCGACGAAAACGGGATGGAAAGCACGACACCGGAAACGGAAGAATTGCCGCCCCCATTGCTCGATCTGCTCAAGGTCCGTTCCCAACGGGCCGTCCTGGACACGGCCGCGGAACAATCGACGGCGTCCGCGTTCCTGTGCATTCTCGCCGGTCTCCTGCTCGCCGAGTGGTTGTTCCGGCGACTCGCCCAGTTGGCTTAACCAAGCGAACGGCTCTTCACGAGCCGGGAATTGTATACCGTAAACGGCATGGCAATCCTCCCGCGAACAATCGCCTGCCGCTCGAACAATCCGCGTAAACACATACATTCACTACAGTTGGGAGCGAGTGAGTGCGGCAGGCAGGCTTGACCAAATGTCCGTTTTCATCGCGTTTCCAGTATGTTCCCGGATAGCTAATTCGACCACCACCATTGACCTTCGGGAAGGTCGATCGAGGCCGTTCCCCGGGCATTCGTGACACGGTCATTCTCTTCGAATTTGGCGTTTTTCGACGAAAGCGCTTCGCCCGCTTCGATTGTCACACCGCCCGTGGGCGCGAGGAAGCTGCTTCCTTTTCGGACACCGTTGACGATCGGCGCGACCGTGGTCGGCGCGGAATGGACTTCGACGGCGTACTTTGATTCGTCCCCGAAGAAATCCATCGACCAACCGGCCTTGGAATAGTATTCTTCCTTTTGGATATGAGCCGCCGCGATCAGCATATCGATGAAATTGCGCAACTCGGCGTAGACCGGGGCACGGCGCGCGATGGCCGCGTAGTTTTTCGTGAAACTTTCGGTATATTTACGGCTTGCCGGATCCGTCTTCGAACGACTCGCTTGCCGTTCGCCCGTCGCATGGACGACTTCCGCTTCGTCGACCAACTTGACGCCGTTGCCGACCAATTCCATGCCGAGCCGGTCTTCCGTCAGGAGAACGCATTGATAATCGGGAACGAAATACCAACGAACGAGCGCGTTTTTCATTCCGCGCGACCCGACCGAATTGATGAAGGTACTGATCGAGACCGGGGGCGGATCAAGGCCGATACCGATCAATTTCATTCTAAAGTCCGCCACGACCATGGTTCGAGCCGCCCGGGCGTTCGGTGAAATGCCGTCGACGCGAATCACTTGATCGCCGAGACTCTCCCGGATTCCCTTGACCAGCGCCTGGGCGCGGCCGGGACCGTCATGACCGCCGAAATTGTCGAGAAATTGCTGCATCCGGGCCAAACCTTCCTGCGTCGGGTCGATGGAACACCCGATGACCGGCGTCTCTTTGCCATCGGGCCCGTAAGCCCGAAGCGCGACGACGAGGTCCTCCAGTTGGCAGGTCGGCGCAAAAGTCGAAGCGCCGACATTCGTCCCGTCCGGTCCGGGAACCCAGCCTTCGGCAGGCCCCGCGATAACGATATCCTGGGAATCGGGGAAATAGAACACATAACGGACCCGAAGCAGACCGGCAAGGTTCCTCATTTCGTCATTGACGACACCGGCATTGGCGACGACCGCCTTTTCCAAACGATTGAGCGAAATATAAATACATTCCCGTTGTTTCTGCAACTCGGGCTTCAACTGGCCGAAGGCGTTTCTCCGGGCTGCACGCGACCACTGGTCGGCAAGACGACCGGTCGCATCAATCGCATGACTTCGGGAAAGCACCCCGTCGGCTCCGATGCGAACCCCCGAAGCCAGATTGTTATTATTATTGTTATTATTATTATTGTTGTTATTGTTATTGTTATTATTATTGTTGTTATTATTGTTATTGTTGTTCTGCCCGAGCGCGACGGCCTGACAAGAGAGAACGAACGTAAGGATCGACAGTCCCAAAACCAGCGTCAACGACAATTTTTGCATACGCATCGAAATACTCCCTCTCCGTACCTGGTACGAACAGAACAGACGAAAAAACAACAACTCTTTACGGGACTATCGACAATCCCCGTGGTCATTATACCACAAAACATTGTCGGCGGATCAAGTTTTTTTGGCAATTATCCGAATGGGCAACCGTTTTTTCCGAACAATCGGGGGTTTTTATACCGAAGCCGGTTGAGTCGTTGGTAAACACAGCTCGTTTGGTCCGCCCGCATACCCTCTGTGCGGTGTTGTTTTTCGAGGGCGGGCTTCCCGAAAGTCGGCTTCGGGAAGTTTCAACAGCTCTCAGTATACCTCGCTGGTTACTCTAATGGGATATGCCGGCCGGAAATCGAGACCCGTTTTTCAATTTTTCCGCCCTTTCTTTCCCGATATACCGTCAACGGCCTGACAATCCTCCCACGCACAATCGCCCGCCGCTCGAATGATCCGTTTATATCATTATGCAAACACAAGTTAGGGTCAATCGCGTGCGGCAGTCAGACGTGACCCAACGTTCGTTTTCATCGCGTTTCCTGTACATTTGCCGGTACACTTGATTGTCGCGCCCGATAAACAGGTATCGGCAGGGCTTGGAGAAGCAACCGCGACAAGGTATGATGTATGGTCGAGGTAGGGGACCGTTGTGCCGGTCCCCGAACAATCATCCCTTCCATTTCCCATTTCATGCAACGCACGATTCTTACGACAAGCGCCCTGCCCTACGCGAACGGGCATATCCATATCGGTCATCTGGTCGAATACATCCAGACGGATATCTGGGTGCGCTTCCAAAAACTGCGGGGGAACCGTTGCCTTTACATTTGCGCGGATGACACGCATGGAACGTCGTTGATGATCCGCGCCCGGAAGGAAGGCGTTCCCGAAACGGCGATCCTCGACGCGATGCACAAGGCGCACCAGGAGGATTTTTCCGGTTTCGACATCCGGTTCGACAATTACGGAAGCACCAACACGCCTGAAAACCTCGCGATCTGCAAGGAAATCTGGGCCGCGATTCGCGAGGCGAACCTGGTCGACGAAAAAGAGGTGGAACAGCTTTTCGATCCGGAAGCCGACACGTTTCTTGCCGACCGTTTCGTCAAGGGAACCTGCCCCCGGTGCGGTAAAAAGGACCAGTACGGCGACAACTGCGAGTGCGGCGCCCATTACAGCCCGACCGAATTGATCGATCCCGTCAGCACGCTCAGCGGGGCCCGGCCGGAATTGCGAAAAGCGGTCCACCTGTTCGTCGAAATCGAAAAATTGCATGATTTCCTCGACAAATGGACCCGGGAAAGCGGGGCGCTGCAACCGGAAATCGCCAACTACCTGGCCGGCCAATTCCTGAATGAACCCTTGTTTCCCTGGGATATTTCGAGGCCCGCCCCCTATTTCGGTTTCGAAATACCCGATTCGCCCGGCAATTATTGGTATGTCTGGTTCGACGCGCCGATCGGGTACATATCCGCCACCCGTGAGCTCGACCCCGCCGGGTGGGAGCGCTGGTGGAAAGATCCCGAGACGCGGATGGTGCACTTCATAGGTAAAGACAACATCGTCTTCCACTG
>DOMV01000037.1 GCA_003509805.1 Planctomycetaceae bacterium | reverse complement strand
ACCGGTTGGTCTGCAACCGGTTGATCCGAAACCGGTTGATCCGAAACCGGTTGATCCGAAACCGGTTGGTCTGCAACCGGTTGGATCGGGGCGAATCGGCTCATCGGGTGGTAACCCTGCGGCATACCGGGCGGCGGGTTTTGCGTTCCCGGCGCATGACCGGGTAAGACACCATAGGGCGTTTGATGGCTTATCTGCCTGATATCGGCCGCGCTTCCGGTCTGTGGAAAGGAATGGGGGACCTGGTGAACGACGTCTGTTGGAACAAGGGGCCCCTGTACGTACATCGCCGGAACGGACGCCCCTTGCCCCCCTGGAATGCCCTCATTCTGTGCATAAACGGAGGAAATTGCCGGGAAAAGAGCAAGCGTGATTCCCAATAAACGGAAAGCCGATTTCATGTTTTCCACCGATGGATTCTTGTTGTCGCAACGATAACATACTTCGAACGGCCTGATAATTCTCCCGCGATCAATCGCCTGCCGCTCGCACGATCCGTTTAAGTATTTGTCTGGACATACGTTAAAGGTAAGTGAGTGCGGCAGGCAGACTTGGCCGAATGTCCGTTTTCATCGCGTTTCCAGTCTAGTGATTTCCGCGAAAAAATTGGACCCTGGTGCTAAGCCCAACATTCACGGTTTCGGGGCGTCATCACCGTGTTCGGGCAACACTGTGTTCAAAAAACACCGTGCTCCGAAGGCCCCTTGCGCGGGGGAGGATTGTCAGGCCGTTTACGGTATACAATCCCCTCCTTCGAATATCGTCAATTGCGGGATATACTCATCAACACAATAATGACGATTGTTCAAAATAATCCGCTTGTCGCGATTGTTTTTGGAATACGGCATCGAAATGATGGGACGAACGGGCAAAACAGGCGGTATGCCGGAAACGTTTTTCCCCTTGACACGTTTTACGGGATTCCGTATCCTCGCGACGTTTGTTTTCCGACGCGAAACCGTACTCCGTTCGAAACGGGAGCGGGTTCACGTTCCGTGCGGAACTCCCTGTGTTTTTTCAAGGAAATCTCATGTCGCGCGCTGTCACACGAATCGGTATCGTTTTGGTGTTTTCGGTTCTTGTCCCGTGTTTTCCGTTTCGCATGGAAAGCGTCGGTTCGGCGTTTCCGGGATTCGGTTCCAAAGAGAAGAAAGACAAGGACACCCAAAAGAAACCGCGGGATCCGATTCCGGAAAACGTCCTCACGGATTTGGAGGCGGGAAATACGATTTTCGTCGGCGATCACGCGTTCATGGCGTATACGCATCCCGTTCACGTCATCGGATTCGGGTTGGTCACCGGGCTCCCGGGCACGGGAAACGACGAGCGCCCCGGATTGCCCCGCTCGATGGTGCTCCGGGACCTTCAAAAAAGGGATGTCCGCAAGCCCCGGGAAGTGATTGCCTCCACGTCGACCGCCGTGGTCGTCGTGCGCGGGATCATGCGTGAAGGCATCGGTATCGGCGAATCGTTCGACGTGAAAATCGAGTGCCCGCCGGACAGCGACGTGATCGGTTTGCGGGGCGGTTGGCTCACGAAAACGGCGTTGACGTACGCGGAAACGGGCGAAGACGGCGCGTTCAAAACGGGCAAAACCGTCGCCTACGCCGAGGGGCCCGTCCTTATCAATCCGACCGCGAACGAACGGGACGATCCCGCCGAGATGACGCGGGGCAAAGTTCTCGGCGGCGGTGTCGCCACCGATTCCCGCTATCTCTGCCTTGTCTTGAAGCCGGAAAGCGAATCGGAGATGATCGCCGCCCGGATCGCCCAGGAAATCAACCATCGCTTTTTCATTCCCGGTTCGAAAAAGGGAATCGCTTCCGCCAAAACGGAGCAGTTGATCGAGTTGCAGATCCACCCGACGTACAAAAACAACATCCCGCGTTTCACGAGAATCGTCCAGGCGATCGCCTTGTACGACAACCCTCAAAAACTGCTGGAACGGCTCGAAGTCCTCAAGGGGAAATTACATGTTCCCCAGACCTCGGCCGACGCTTCGTTTCAATTGGAGGCGATCGGCTTGAAAGCGATACCGGTCTTGAAAACGGGACTTGAGAGCAAGGATGAGGAAGTCCGGTTTTACTCGGCAGTCGCTCTCGCTTACCTGAACGAGACCTCCGCGGCGGACATCCTGGGTGAAATCGTTCGCGACGTTCCCGAATTCCGGGTATTCGCCCTGGACGCCCTCAGCACGATGCGAAACGATTTCGGCGCGGAAAGGGTCTTGCGCGCGCTGCTGCACGAGAACAGCGCCGAAACGCGATACGGCGCTTTCCGGTCCCTTTGGCTCCGCAACGAACGGGATCCGGTGATCCGCGGGGAAAACCTCGGGGGCCACTTCAACTACCACGGTATCGTAACCCACGGACCGGCGTTGGTGCATACGACCGACAACCGCCGACCGGAAATCGTACTCTTTTCTACCGACATCCGGCTCCAGGGAAAATTCATCTTGGACGCGGGTCCGTACATCCTGGTGAACAACCATCGCAGTGCCGATCCCGATACGGTCGTCATTACCCGGCTCGTTTCCGACGGCGTCAACGAAGAACGCCGGGTCACCACGAGGCTCGACGACATTATCCGCGGCGTCGTCACGCTCGGCGGAACGTATCCCGACGTCATTCAATTGCTTCACCAGGCACAGGATCGCGGCCACCTGCCGTGCAAACTCGAAACCGACAAACTGCCCGAGAGCGGGCGTGTTTATCGGCGCCTGCCGGACAAGGAAGAGGAAAAGACCGAGGCGAAGCCGAAACTCACCTTCCGGGAAGCGGTCAATCCGATGACTTGGTTCGAAAAGAACAACGACAAAAAGAATCCGTCGTACTACAACGCGGCGGACAACGATCCGAGGCAATAGTACCCTGTCAAGATAGTACCCTGTCAGGATTGATATCGTCGGTTGTCCGTTTGGCCGGAGCGTCGAAGACGCTCGTTCAGCCGATACGAACGAGTACAAGAAGGCGTTGAGACTGCGAACGGCAAGAGAATCCTCCCGCGAACAATCCCGCGCATAACCGCCTGTCGCTCGAACGAGACGTTTAAGCACTTGTCTGGACAGACGTTAAAGGCGAGCGAGTGCGGAAGGCGGACTTGACCGAATGCCCGTTTTCACCGCGTTTCCGGTATAGGCGAAACAGGCGGTTTCCGAAAAGGCCGGTTTTCGCCAACAGGAAACGACGGCCGTTTACCGATGAATCAGTTTATCGCTCGGTTGGAACGAGACGCCTTCGGCATAGGGGAGCGGAACGTTGCCGGAGCTTTCGACCATTTGCCGCATGGCGACCGAATGCGAGTCGTGCTCCGGATCGACCCCGAGAATCGACCAGGCAAGTTCCTCATCCTGTTTTTTCCTTGTCTCGCTTTCGTGGAGTCCCAGCGTTTCCAGGGTCGTAATTCCGAGCGATTCCTTGTGGGCGTTTTGAATTTCCCGGAGGGTTTCCAAAAACCGGTCGGGTGTCGCGGCGGCGAAACGAAAGGCCCTCGCTTCGACGCTGTCCGGTTCTTTTTCACACCAAAGCTCCAACACGGGCATCGCTTCCTCGAATTTCATCAAAGCCAAAAGCGTCAGGGAATACCAGCGCAGGCAGAGCGATTCCCGGCACCCTTCGAGAAAGGCGCCTTCCAGCGGGAGGGACGCCGCCTCCCAAGCGCCCGCGGAGGCGCGACAGGCCCCGGTGACGACGGCCCGCATTTCACTCGCTTGCCGTTCCCCCCAGAGAATCGCGCCGAGCTGCCGGGCCTTGATTTCCTGGTTGCCGGCAATGTATAAGTCGAGCAGGTGCAGGGAGAGTTCCCGGTTTTCAGCGGGCGCTTCCAGGTACGTCGCCAGTGTCTCCGTCGCGAGTTTCAAACTTCCGAGAAGCCGGTAGGAGTTGGAAAGGGCGAGAGCGGCCATATCCTGGATCTGGCAACGGTGCCAAACATCGAACGACATCCGGCCGTAATTGAGTGCCGTTTCAAACGTTCGAACGGCCATATCGTGCCGGCGCATCCGTTGCAGGTGAATTCCCATGAAGGTCAGGAGCTGAAAATCCAACGGAAATTTTTCAATTCCGTTTGTCAAGAACAGTGTCTGTTCATCCCCGCCGCCGGGTCGAAGCACGTAAAGTTCGTTGATCCGATAAATCGCTTCCAACTGGTAGTTCGCATAGGGCGATTGTTCCAAAAGCAGTTCGAAATCGGCTTTTGCCCCGGCATAATCGCCGAGATTGCGGCGCGATTCCGCCCGACAAAGGAGCAATTCGTTTTCAATGGCGACGCCTTCGGCTTCCAGCGCGACGAGCAGGGCCAGGTTTTCAGCGGCTTCACGCCTCAAAAAATCGTCGCTTTCGAACGGATGGGCCTGGAGGATTCGACCGGGGGCCGCACAGAGCCCGAGCGTCGTTCCGGCAATCGAGGCGAAGAGCGATTCTTTCGGTCCCCGCGAAAACCTCAGGCCGGCTCGCAACGGCATCAGCCGCAATTCGATCATTTCCTCATCCCGCTCGCAGCGCCGGCATTGCGGCGACGCGCCGCCGTGGAAATTTTTCATGCCGTTCGAATCGTGAAAGGAACGGCGCACCATCATCATGTAGGCCCGATTTTGTTCCAATTGATTGACCAGAAAAAAATCGAAGGCGGTCCGCGCCGCCCGGTCGAACCGTTCTCCCGGATTGAGCCAAAGCAACCATTGTGCTTCGTTTTCGGTTTCAACGATGTCGATAAGCGCATTTTTGGCCTGCGCTTTGCCGGTGTCGGCGGACACACTTCTCACATCCGCGCCGAGCGAACGCGCCGATTCGACCGAGCCGTCCGTCGAACCGAGATCCAGTAAAAGTACACGGTCCGCGATCTCCAGGGCGTCCGCAATCGTTCCCCGTAATCGTTCCCCGTCATTGCGGGCGACGATTCCGACAACAAGTCCGGGACGGTCCGAAACGGCTGCTTGAGAGGACTGTTCGCATACTTTCGTTCTGTTCATGATCTCCTCGCCATACTTGCATTTTTCCATACCCGGCACAAAACCACGATCGCAAGGGAATGGTTCTTCACACGAGCCGGGAATTGTATTCCGGGATATACGGCTGCCGCTGTGAGCTTCTCAGGGTTTTTTGATAACATTCCGAGGGAATCTACATCCGAATTGGGGATTTTTCAATAAATCGTTGCACAAAAATAATAAAAATAAAAAGAATCGTGGAAACAAAACGGATAGACTGAATGGAGCGAATATTACAATTGCGCAAGATTTTGCGAAAAAGCGGGATTCAAAAAAGCCGCCAAGGAACACTCCCTCCTGTATCATCGGCATTAGCGGAAAGAAATTGGAGATTATTGATAAAATCCGCGTGTAACCCTTTCATTCTCATACACAAGCCCTATACTATACCATGTGAGTATCGGAATCGGCGAAACCGTCGGAGGGTCCCGCGACCCTATTCCCCGCGACCATCATTTCGGCAAGAGTATCCAACATTCTCTCACGTAATTTTTAGTAATGACACAGGATAATTGGTCTTCACTGCTTAGCGAGCTCGGCATTCAGCAGCCTCTTTCTTCGGAACAGCAAGCGGAGTCGACGGTTCCGGCTGAATCGATCCCGGACAAACCGGAAGGGACGGATCATCCCGAACCTGGATCGTCCCAACAACCGTCTGTGTTGAATGAGGCTTTTTCGGACCGCGAAGCCACTCTGGATGAGTCCGATCAAGGGCATGGTCGGCCGGTCGAATCGGCGGGCAAGAAAAGCAAAAGCGGCAAATCCAGCTTTTTCGACCTTCTCCCGAAAATCGACCTTTTCGCCTCTTCGACAAAAGAGAAGGTTAATCTTGCGGTAACCGGTTTGGCCGATGCGATTCTTCCGGCCGTCAGGGATTCGGTTCACAATACGATTGAGGCGTTGGCGCCCCAACGGCTTGAAAAAGTCGACGATTCGCCGGCACGCCACCGTCCTTCCAAGAAGGAGAATGTCGGAAAGAGTTCG
The DNA here is from genome assembly GCA_003509805.1 of Planctomycetaceae bacterium. Lineage (GTDB taxonomy): Bacteria > Planctomycetota > Planctomycetia > Pirellulales > Thermoguttaceae > UBA8133. The sequence goes on along the minus strand of DOMV01000037.1, from coordinate 1,142 downwards.
CCCGCGACGCCGGGGGACGCGTGGTCATCGCTTGCTTCCCAGCTTGGAATCATTGCCGCCGCCGCTCCGCCGGTCGAATCGGAGCCGTCGTCGCGCGAGGAACCGATCCCGGTTTCCGCATGGTCCCGACCCGATAAAGCGTCCAGGCCCGGTAAAGACAAAACGCCGGAAGGCGCCGGCCCGGAAATGTCGGAATCTCCGAAACGGAACCGGCAATCCCGTCATGAGGAAGCGGACCGGCGCGGCGAAACCGGGCAAGGACGGGATCGTGATTCGGATCGTGATTCAGCTCGAAATCCGGAGCGTCACGAAGTGCGCGACCGCCGGAATGAGCGGGCAACATCGCGGAAACAAGGTTGGGACGCGGATACGCGGCGGGAAGAGTTGCCGGTGGACGTCAGTGCGACTTGGGACCACGGGGTTTCGGGAAAGACGATCGATTTTGCGGCGGACGTGTTTGAAGCGGAAACCCCGGTGACGTCGGATGGGCGTCGTGGTCGGGATACGCGCCGCCGCGGCCGGCATCAGGATGGACGGCATCGGGCAATGGACGCTTCTTCCAATGAAGAAAGCGGTCCCGAGGTCGATTTGCGAGCCGCGGAAGCGTTGCGGAAAAGCGGGATCGATTTTGAAACTCCCCTGCGGGAGTCCCGTCGAAGCCGCAATTGGAAACGGGATCGTAATGGGGAATTACCGATATCGACCGATCCCGATCCGACGCTCCAGGAAACCGCGACCGGGGATGATTCCATGCAGGCCGAACGGCAACAGGGTCGCCGCAAACGCCGTGTTCGCGGAACCTTGCCGGACAAGAAAAACGCCCGGCCGGCGGACAAGGCCGAGGAAGAGACGTATGACGATTCGGAACTGGTTCAACTTCAACGGGGATTTCCCGATTGGGCCGAAGCGGTCGCAACGGTCGTCGATATCAACTTGGCACGTCAGGTCCAGCGCCAAGGGGGACGCCGGAAACGCTGAGCGGGCGGCAGGCGATTGTGCGCGGGAGGATCATACCGAAGCCGGTCGAGTCCGTTGGTAAACACAGCCCGTTTGGTCCGCCCGTTTACCCTCCGGGCTTGTGTTGTGTGGCAGTGTTATGTCCGGTGGGCAGGCGTTCCGGTACGGCGTCGAATCACGGGCGA
>DOMV01000252.1 GCA_003509805.1 Planctomycetaceae bacterium | reverse complement strand
CCGCAAGCAGGCTTTCCGCGAGATCGGCCAGCGATTGCGGATCGTCCGGCTCGAACAGCAAACCGCCCCCGGTTTCGGCGATCAATTCGGGAAAGGCGCCGTGATTCGGGAACAACGCCGGGACACCGGCCGCCTGCGATTCGAGAATATACAAACCGAACGCTTCATTCATCCGGGAGGGTACGGAAAAAAGCGTCAACGAACGGATCAATTCGATTTTTCGTTGACGATCGACGTTGGGATGAAACTCGGCTTCGGAAAGGAGCCCGGTATCGGCGAGACGCCGTTTTTGTCGCTCCAGAAACGGCTTGTCCCAAACGGTCAGCCCGCCGCCGACCCTGAGTTTCAGTCCGGGGAACCGGTTCCGGCGGCGCAGTTCGATGAAGGCGTCCACCAGGACGTCGAGCCCTTTGCCCCGATTGATCCGGGCAAAATAACCGATCGTCGGCGCCGTCGGTAATTCAGGAACCGGGTTCGATCGATCCTCCGGACTTCCCGGTGCCGGTCCGTATCCGTCCAAATGCAGCCCGTTGTGGACGACTGGAATCGTGTCGCGCGGCAATCCGAGTCGTTGTTCCATATACCCCGCGAAAAACCGGCTCGGGGCGATCAAATGATCGACTTCGGCGGCATGTTTCCGGACCAATTCCCACGCATCGCCGCGGAACGGCTCGGAAAGGGCGTCGAGAAACGCGTCCTCGCCGTTCAAAAGACAGGCCGTGCGTGCCCCGGTTTCCGCTTTGATCCGGGCATGCATGCCGAGAAGCAGGGCGTTGGAAAAACATACCACATCCGGACGTTGTTCCGTTTGGAGCCAACGACAGAGCGCATCCAATTCGCGGACCTGCCTGCCGTGTTCTCCAAGCAACATGGAAACGGTCAAATCGCCGACCTGCGAGGGGTGCGTGGCCGCCGCGCGGGAACCGATCCGGCGTAGAATTCCGCGCGAAGCCAGGAAACGGTGTACGAATCGGGGCACGTATTGAAAAAACGGCGATTTTTGTTCCAGATAAACGTTAATCCCGCCGAAAAAAAGCGGCGTCCCGGCACTTTGATCCGTTTCGTCCAGGGTCAGCGGCAAATAAAGCGGAACCATGCACACGGCGAACCCCTGACGTTGAAGCGCCCCGATCAGGGCGTTGTCCCGCAGGCAATTCCCGCAATACATTCCGCCGGCGCCGGGTGTCAATTGAACGAGATTCATCTTTTCCCCCGTTGGTTGGGTTGCGCGAAAACCGGAACCGGCGATTCATGGGCGACCATCGTGTACTCACAGCCGGGAACCATCGTGTACTCGCGACCGGGAACCACTGTATACTCGCCTGAGGCGGGCTGCCACCAATCACCCGCGCGGCTCGCACACGGCTTCAGGAAACGGGGACGACCTCCGGTATCCACGCCCATCCAATAGGGGTACATCGCCATTCCGTCGGCGAAAATGCACGGGGGAACGTCAAGCCCGTCGTTTCCATACGCGAGCGACCGGGTTATTTTTCGCGATCGCAAGGTTTCCACGGATAACGCAGCGCGATCGTTTCACGAAAGGTTGAGTGCGGCTCCCGTATTTCCCGGAAATGTTTTCGAATCGATGGAATAAAATCCCGGATTTCCCGCGTCGCGACAAGGACATGGAGCGCGCCGAACTCACGAAGCGTGAAAATCCAATCGTCCGTCTCGTCGGGAGAAGAGGTCGCAAAATCCGGCGAAACAACGGCAAAGCGGAAATGCGGATAACGCACCTTCAGTCGATTGACTGCCGGCAACGCGTTTTTCGCCTGTTCGAGAGGTATCTCGATCAGCAGGAACGAGGCGCGATGCCGGGCGACTCTTTCCGAAAGAATCCGCAACGATTTGGTTCGGATCGGCGTAAGATCGGGAGCATATTTTCGAACGGCCGCCGTCCAGCGAAACGTTTTTTCGTGAATGATGAAAACACCCGACTCTCTCACCGGGGCGCCCTCGTTGGATTTGTGCGTTGGATTCTTTATCCCGAGACCCCTTATTTGCCACCGACGTCGTAGCAATAGAGGTACTGCGCGTGGCGGATGTAAAGCCGGCCGCCGCAGACGACCGGGTGCGCCCAGCTTTTTCCTTCCGGCGCGTTCGGCAGTTCGAAACGGCTGATTTCGACATATTTGTCCGGTTCCGGTTTGAGCAGGATCACCGTTTTGTCGTCTTCCGAGAGCCCGTAAATGAGCCCGTCGGCGTAATGCACGGAACCGGAGCCGATGGAACGGACCAGGTAGCCGATCTTGCCCGTGTCGAAATGGATCGAGCCCCAGGACCCTTCGTGTGTCGTACCGTACACATGATCGCCGGCCAAAATGACGCCGCCGTGGTGGTTGTCGAATCGTTTTTCGTACCAAACCTCGGACGGCGTGATGGTCCCGTCGCCGTTTTTCGTCAACTTGAACAGCTTGGTGCCGAAGCCGTAACCGCTGGTCATCAAGAGATGCCCGTCACGGTAAACCGGCATCGTGACATTCGTGGTGCGGAAATTCTGCCAGGGGAACGAAAACAGCGTTTTTCCCGTCGCGGGATCAAGTCCTTCGACCGTTTTTTCGGTTTCAATCGCGACGACCCGGGTGCCGTCGAACGTAAAGAAATACGGCGTCGAATAACCGGTGGGATGGCCGGTCGGGGCGGCGGCCCAGACGGTTTCGCCGGTCATTTTGTTCAGCGCCAAAGCACAGGCTTTCGGTCCGCCGGGACAACAGATCAGGTTGTCGCCGTCGATCACGACGGATTCACCGAGGAACCAGCGCGGAATTTCCGAGCCGTAATCGTCGATGATGTTCCGGCTCCATATCTTTCGTCCTGTTTCGGCATCAAAACAGGAAACCTGGCCGAGTGCGCTTTCATCATAGACCCGGTCACCGTCGATGGTCGGCGTGGCCCGGGTACTCGGGTAACGCCGTCGGTCGGCCAAGCCGGGACCGTTGTCGTTTTTCCAGATCAATTTACCGTCCCCGTCGAGACAAAAGACCGTGGCCAGTGTTTTCCCGTCCTGCTCGATGTTGCCGCTGGTGACGATCCGGCCGTCGGCAAGGGAAACCCCGGAATAACCGTAACCGATAAAATCGACGGTCCAAAGCAACCTCGGTCCGCCCTTGGGCCATTCTTTCAGGAGACCGGTATCGAGGGACTTGTTGTCACCCTTCGGACCGTGAAAGACGGGCCAGCTTCCGGTTTCCGCGGAATGAACCGCCGTTTTTGCGAAAAAGACGACGATCAAAACGAATGCGAAACACACGATTTGCCGAATGCGGTTACTGATCCGAGAATAAAATTTGAACGTAGCGGCGCCGAAGGAAGCCGCGCCGTATTCCAACCATACGGCGCACAGGGACGGTTCGACCGACGGGTCGAAATTTATTCGCGGGTCTATAAAATTTCCCGAAGCCGGGTACGAGCCGCATGGGCGCCCATAATGTAAGCGACCGCCCTCCGGAGAAACGAAAAGCTCAACCGTCTTCGGCATAAAACGTTTCATGATTTTTCCTCCGATCGATGAAACCGGAAAATGGTGCTTTGTCAACATTCGATTTTGTATACCGTAAACGGCCTGAAACCACGGCATGTTTTTTCCCACGCACAATCGCCTGCCGCTCGAACGATCAGTTTATGTCATTATACAAACAGAAGTTATGGTCGAACGAGTGCGGCAGGCGGACTTGACCAAATGTCCGTTTTCACTGCGTTTCCAGTATATTCAGGGCTGTGTCCGTCCGTCCGCCACCCGCCGCGATCATCAGATTAGACATTGTGATTAGATGTTGTGATTAGACATTATGGAACGCGGGGCGTCAAGGCGGCGGGCGATTGTTCGCGGGAAGATTGCCAGGCTGTTCAAAGGATGATCCTGCAAACCATTGAAATTTCCCGAAGCCGACGATCCAGGAGCCTGCCCATCGGAAGTAACACGGCTCGGAGAGTAAACAGGCGGTTGAACGGGCTGTGTTTACCAACGACTCAACCGGCTTCGGTAGAAAGCGGGGATTTTCAACCGTTTTCAATACATCCGGCGATCACGGCACTTGTGGCCCTGAAAACACGGCGGTAGAATGACGTCGGCAGGATGGGAATACGGAGACGTCCCGGTCTTCAGCCGGTGGGCCGATCAAACAAAACGGGCCGATAAAACAAAACGTACATGTATGCCGACGTCTCTTGACCGACAGATACCGAGTTCGCTGGATCGATTCCTGAAATATGTCCGTATCGAAACGACATCCCGGCCGGAATGTGACCGGGTGCCGAGTACCGATTGCCAGTTCGATCTTGCCCGTTTGCTGGTCGAGGAACTCGACTCGCTGGGCTTGCAAGAGGCGAAGGTCGATGAACATTGCCTTGTGACCGCGACGCTTCCTTCGAATGTTGCCCGCAATGTGCCCGTGATTGGTTGGATCGCCCACCTCGATACCTCGCCCGATGTTTCGGGAAAAAACGTGCGGCCGCGACTTCTCGACTATCGGGGTGGAACCATCGTTCTTCCGAACGGCCTTGTCATTCCGGAAGACGCAGCGCTGAAAAGTTGTATCGGGCACCGGCTGGTTACGACCGACGGAACGACGCTCCTCGGGGCCGACGACAAAGCGGGAATCGCGGCGATCATGACCGCCTTGGAGCGGCTGTGTACGGAAGGAAAGCCGCATGGCACGATCCGTATCGCCTTCACCCCCGATGAAGAAGTCGGCAACGGGACCGTCCATTTCGACGTCGCCCGGTTCGGCGCGTACTGCGCTTATACGGTCGACGGTTCGTTGCCGGGCGAGTTGAATTTCGAAACGTTTACCGCCGGGGTGGCGACGATCGACGTGACCGGCCATGAAATTCATCCGGGAACCGCCAAGGGCGTGATGGTCAACGCCGCTCGGATCGCTTCCGAAATCATTGCGCGGTTGCCGCAAGACCGGGCACCGGAAACGACCGAGGACAGAGAGGCGTTTATTCACCCGTATTTTCTGGAGGCGTCGGTCGGGAAGGCAACGATCAGGGCGCTTCTGCGCGGATTCGATGACGATGTCTTGAATGGCTTGCAAGCCCTGGTCCATGAAGCGGTCGAACATGCCCGGAAACGATTTCCCGGGGCGGAGATCCATGTCGTTTTCAAGGAACAGTACCGGAACATGCGGGAAGTGCTTGAGAAACACCCGGTGGTGACGGCGAAACTTGAAGAGGCCGCCGGACGAAGCGGCGTCACGCCTTACTGGAAGCCGATTCGCGGGGGAACCGACGGTTCACGCTTGAGTGAAATGGGATTGCCGACCCCGAACGTTTTTTCCGGGGGCCATCATTTTCATAGTCCGCTCGAATGGCTTTCGGTCGATCATTTGGAGAAAACCGTCGATACGCTTGTCAACCTGGCCGTTCTCTGGACGGAATAATCGGGGTTGTCGGCCATGATTCACCCGGTGTCATACTGAAAGCCATTGAAATTTCCCGCAACCGACGAGTCGCAATTTATTCGCGGGTCTCTAAAATGTAGCCGGATTGCGCAACCGCCGGCTTTCCTCGCGGTCGATTTTCGGATTGATTAACGATTTTCCGCAAGGATGGCTTCCGATGTCGCGGAAAAGGAGGCGGCGTTTCGTTCGACGGTTGTTTTCGACCGGTTGGCATAGCAATACACGCAATAATGCGGGCACGTATTGTACTGTCCGACGTCTTTGCTCCAAACGCAACCGCACGACTTACGTTGTCCCTTGTCTTTCAGCGCCCTGTAATTGAGGCATGATTCGCCGAGAAGGTCTCTCGATCCGGAAAAACCGGTAAGAAACCCGTACAACGTTTCGTCCCGACATAAACGCAACAATAAATCCGGGTCGACGCAACGGCTTCGTTCAATGCCGAATCGCGTGAGATCGGTCGATGCGCAGCAAGAGGCGACCGTGATTCCCCAATCCCGCGCGGCATCACCGATTTGTCCGGCCATGTCCGTCATTTCCGTCCCGGTCGGCTCCCGGCAGGTCGTCGAAAGGGACTGCAAGTTGTTGCGAACTTTCGGATAAATTTCAATGTCGGCAAAGCTGATAATCAGTTTTTGCGTGTACCCCGCCAAGGCGTTGCCGATGCGTTTGATCCTTGAAAGGACGGTGTCGCCCGACAATTCAGCGCTGAGAATGATCGGGTCGAAACGCCATACCATTCGTTCCGGGCCTATTTCTCGGGACAGCCGGCGAAATGTTTCGATCCGGTTTTCGAGCGGAGGAACGTTCGGTTCGAATCGCTCGCGCTCGTAATCGTTCAAGGTGAACTGGAAATAGTAGCAGAAACCGAATCGGTCGAGCTCGGCGACCCGGTCGAGCATCGGGGCCGGATTTTTCGTCCAAAAAACGACGGCCTTGATTTTTTCGAACGAAATATAGGATTTTTTTCCGCTGAAAGGGTTGTACCGGACGCAATATCCTTCCGCAAGGCGATAAAAAAACCAATCCGAATGAAAGGCCGGGATGTCCGTCGCCCGACTGGCCGAAACGATCTGCGGAACCGTCGCGTTCACGGGGCCGTCGGGCGTGTCGATTTGCATTGTCGGCCAGGATCGGAAACTCGACATCGGTCCAGATGGTCTCCACAAAAAAATTTGAGATGGGATTCGGCAGGACGCTTTGCATTCTTTGCCGGCCTGCATTCTTTGCCGGAACGATTTTTATTCGCAAGTTGATTTGTAACAACTGGTTGGGGATGCGGCTTTGAGACACGCCCTTTTGTTGTGCCCTGCGCCGTACTCTTGCAATACGCCCGGTGAACTACGCCCGGTCCAAAAAAAAACGGATGCGTCTTTCAGAGCCCGAAACGTTAGCAAGGGAAAAACCCTCCTCGTTTTGTCCGTGATGTAAAACGGGAACGCAGCCTGTACACCGAGCGCCGCCGGGAACCGCCGCTGACGCCGGCGAGTCAAATTCGACCCGCGGGTCAAAAATCACTGAAACGAAAAAGTAATTTCGCCGAGCCGCTCCGCGAGCGCATTCATCAAGTCGTCTTCCGCCGGTTCGTCCTTCGCGAGATAGGTCGCGGAAAAGCGCAAGTACGCGCCCGCGTCGTCCCAAGGAACGGTACAAATCGAATGCTCGCGAATCAGGTAATGCGCGACCTCTTCGGCGTTTTTGAACGCCGGTCCCCCCTCAATGCCCGAGGGAGCCTTGACATACAGAAAATACGTTCCTCCCGGCAAGGTGCAATGGAAGCCGAGGATGCGCAGCGTATCGACCAGTTTTTGAAGCCGGCGGCGATATTTCTTACACGCCTCGTCCGGGATCGCCGGATCGTCGAGCGCCGCGACGGCCGCTTTTTGAACGGCGAGAAACTGGCCGCTGTCACAATTATCCTTGACATCGGCCAACGCGCGAACGATCCGTTCGTTCCCGCAAAACCAGCCGATGCGCCAACCGATCATGTTCCAGCCCTTGGAAAGCGAATGAATCTCGATCCCGACTTCTTTTGCTCCTTCGACCTGGAGAAAACTCAAGGGCGGCGTGTGGTAGGACAACATGCCATGCGCGGCATCCTGGACGACGACGATTTTGTGCGTCCGGGCGAACGCGATCACCTGCTTGTAGAATTCGACCGTGGCCACTTGGCCGGTGGGGCTGTTCGGGTAATTCAGGATCAGCAATTTCGCTTGTTTCCGGATGTCGTCCGGAATCGCGTGAAGATCGGGAAGAAAATCGTTCCGGTCCTCTAAGGGGAGATTGTAAACCCTCCCGCCATAGTATTTTGTATGGGTCCCGGCAACCGGGTATCCCGGGACGGTCATGAGGGTGAAATCCCCCGGATTGATGAACACGGCCGGGATCATCGCCAGCGCCGTCTTGGAGCCGATGCAGTGATTGATTTCCGTTGCGGGATCGAGCTCGACGTGGAAGCGACGCCGCATGAAACGCGCGACGGCTTCTTTGAATTCGAGACAACCGTTGTCCGCGTAACCGCGGTTTTCAAGCAGTTCCGCTTCTCGTGTCAAAACTTTGCGCACTTTTTCATCGGCGATTTCATCGTTTTCGCCGATTCCGAAGTCGAGAAGACTCTTGTCCGGAAAATCGACAAGTGCCTGCCGCTTGGCCCTTTTGATTTTTTCGAATTTGTAAATTTCGTTCGATTTTCCGTGATTGACGCCCCCGATCCGGTCCGCGAACATCGATTGAAAATAGGGATCCATGGGAATTGAATTGCAGATAAATTGAATTTGAGACGATTAATCATTTGGGTGAAAACAACCGGGCCGACACCGTCAAATTATCCGCACTCGACCGACGCTTGTCAATTATCACAGGGCGATTAAAAGAGAATTTCAGGAAAGACGGAAAAGGCCGTGAACTCGTTATCTTTTTCCTGAAAAATTACGAACTAGTTTTAATAGGAACGACAAACAGTTGTCGTGCCCCTGCCGATGATCCGGGGGAGTACGCTTATCGAATATCCGATTTCGGCTTTCTTTTCTTTTTTCTTATTGGGAGGATGTGACAATGAAAAACGCAAACAACCGACTGATCATCATTGAACCCCGGGCTTTGTTGGCGGAATGCTTCATGAAAGCGATTGCGAACGATGCGCCCCATCGGGAGATACTGACCGTTTCGAGTATCTCCGAAGTGCTTCCCCTGCTTCACCGCGACAAACAGGACATCATCCTCCTTTCCGGCCACTCGTTTACCAAAACCCGCATCGCGATCGAAGCGATCCGCGGCGTCAACCCCAAGGCCCGTTTCATTTTACTCGACGAATCCCCCCGTTCGGGAGGAAGTCTTGCGGCCGTCCGAACCTCTTCGCACGGCTACTGGACCTATTACGATTCGATGGAAAACCTGATCCGCGGGATAGAACGGGCGATTGACGGCTTTTGCACGCTTTCCCCCCTGGCGGAACATTTGCTCACGTCGGTCGGCGACTGCCTGCACCACCATGAGCATGCGCCGCATCCGGGACTGCGAAAATTGACCGAACGCGAATTCGAATGCCTGCTCCAATTGATTCGGCTTCGCGACCTGAAACAGTGTGCGGAAAACATGGGAATCTGCCCGCGCACCGTCGAAAATTTCAAACATAAAATCATGAAAAAGTTGAAAACACGCTCCTGGGCCGATCTCGTTCACTTCGGCCATACCCATGCCTTGGTCGAATAAAGGAATGCTTTCTATCGAAGCCGGTCCCGTTTTCTGTTTGACCCGACTGTTTGACCCGACTGTTTGACCCGACTGTCCGCCACGGACCCGACCGGCTGCGATGGATACTGGCAACGCGATGAAAATGAACCTTTGGTCAAGTCTGCCTGCCGCACTCACTCGCCCTTAACGGCTGTTTGTCTAATGACATAAACGGATTGTTCGAGCGGCAGGCGACGGTGCGCGGGAGGATTGCTTACTGAATATCATGCCGTTTACGGTATATACAATCCCGACAGCCCGTCCAACCCGTCGTTTTTTCCTTCCATTCATGTTTTCGGGATTGGTGACCGATGCACTGTACCGACGCACCGTTGGGCCCACGATTATCATTTCCGCTTTTTTCGATTGGAGAATGCCATGAGCACATCCGATTTCCCGTATGTCGCGCCGAATGAGATCGTCGACCTCGGCCGTGCCCCGGTCTCGACCGCGCCGGCCCTGCAATGCGCCCGTAAACTGCATCGTCTCGCCGAGGTGCGGCAGACCCAGAATATGTCCCTGGCTTATCTCGCCAAACAACTGGAAACGAGCGTTGCCGAGGCGCGGGAACAGGAGCAGCCGGAATCCGATTTGCTTTTGAGCCGGTTATACCGCTGGCAAAAACTGCTCAACGTCCCGGTCTGCGAACTCCTGCTCGATCCCGAGGATTATCCCGACAACCCAATTCGCCGCCGAAGCCAATTAGTCAAGGTCATGAAAACGGTCCGTTCCATCCTCGAACGTACCCAGGAAACGCCGATCAAAATACTGGCTCAAACGCTGTCCGACCAATTGATCGAAATCATGCCGGAATTGGTCCATATCGGCCCCTGGCCCTCCGTCGGCCAGTCGCGGGAAACCAAAGACCTCGGCCAAGCGGCTTACCGCCGGTTCGATGCCAACGTTTCCCGCCATTTCGATCGGCCGGATTGATTTTTCCCGTAAACGGTCGGAAAACGCCTGTTTTTCGACGAGATGAACCGGATTTTCAAGATGGGGCGAGCAATACGGAGACGGTGTCTTGAGCATCCCGCGCATTCCGTCCAACAATCCGTTTTATCCCCGTTTGCAGTCTATCTGCCGCAACCGTCTGAGGTTTCCGTGGGATCCGCCCGGTTTCCCGCATTTTTTTCTTGTTCGAGCGAACATTGCCCGTGAATTGCCCTTGACCCGGGGCGGGATTTTTTTTATAACTCCCGCTCGAAGGCCGAACGTCAGGGCCTTGAGGGCCGTTCGTCAGGCCGCACATGGATGTTTCCCCCCATTTGAGAAAGGATTTTATGAAGATTTACAAAACCTCTTTTTTGGCACTCCTTGCCTTTGCCGCGCTGGCCGTCGCGTCCACCGCTTCGGCCCAGGCGCAACGTCAACCCGCCCGT
>DOMV01000489.1:3661-8355 GCA_003509805.1 Planctomycetaceae bacterium | reverse complement strand
TACTGGAAACGCGGTGAAAACGGCTGCGCCCGCGCACAATCCGGTGCTCAGCTTCGGTTCAACGCCGCGAGAATGCGCGAGGTAATGGCCTGGATCAACGCTTCCTGTTCGGGACTCACCCCGGCGTTCCCTCCCGTGTTCACCGCCCCGTTCGTCATTCCCGGCGGACGGGAACATCCGTCTTTTCCGGTGTTCGGACACGGCTCGGTTCCCGCGCAGCAACTTCCCGGCGCCGTACCCCGGGAGCACAATCCGTTTGGGACACATTCTTCCCCGCGTCGAAAATGCGGCGGCGAAAACGCGCGGTGTCCGACGCCGGTTTCCTTCCAGGTTTCACGAAAAACGTCGTTCGCGCACAGTTTGCAATCCGTCATTTCGGAGCGTGGATCTTTCACGCCCCATTGCGATTTCAGGTCGAGCAGTTCTTCCGCTTCGTCCTTGTTGAAATACTCGACCCGACCCAAGTCGCGCGCAATAAGCAGGATGCGGCAATAGGCGTCGAGCAGTTCCGTGAGCCAATACGCCCGCTCGACCGTCGGTCCCAAGCTGACTGTTCCGTGGTTCGCCTGCACGATGATGTCCGTCTTGTGGATGAACGGCAGGATCGTGTCGGCGAATTTTTGGCTGCCCGGAGCCGCGTATTTGGCGATCGGAACGTCCCCCATGAACAGGTCGACCTCGGGCAACACGCACTGCGGGATCGCTTCCCGGGCGATTCCGAACGCGGTCGCGTGGGGCGGGTGGCAGTGAACCACCGATTTCACCTCGGGCCGCTCCTTCATGATCGTCAGGTGCAACATGATCTCGCTCGTTTTTTTCCGGTGTCCGGCGAGCTGGTCGCCCCGCATGTCGACGATGCAGAGATCTTCCGGCTTCATGAACCCTTTGCATATCTGCGTCGGCGTGCAGACCACGCGGTTTTCATCGACGCGATAGCTGATGTTGCCGTCGTTCGCCGCCGCGAATCCTTTATTGTACAGGCGACGCCCGATGTCGCAAATTTCGTCCTTGATCGTCTGAAGCTGCATGGGAATGTGCCGTGAAAAAAAATGTCGCTTTCAAAAAAACGGAAACAAACGTAAAAAAACTCCGCGGGAAACGCCCGCGACGCTTCACTGCCGCGAGGTTCCTTGTTCAACTTTCCGTCCCCTTTCCCGTCCCGTCTTCCCGGCCCGTCGCAATTTCGACGGTATCCAAAATCGCCGCGACGTAGGCGTCGATCGGTTTCCCCTCCGGAAAAAACGGCCTCGCGGCCCCGGTTCCTTCGCTCAACGCGACCCATTCGCCGCACCCGACGCCCATGTCGTCATAGGCGACCAACTCTTCGCCGCCGGGTTCGCGTTCGTCCATCAATTCCTCGAATCCCATGGGTACGACCAATTTCCACCGGGCTCCGTTCCAATTCGCCGTGCCGCGGGCAAGTGTGACGTTTCCAAGAACTTTCGCGATTCGCATGGTTTTTCCACTTTCCGGTCACTGCGCCGCACCGCGTTTCCGGTTTTCATTCAGGTCGCGTTTTGTCGCGCCGACCGATCATCCACGATCCCGACCACGCTCCGGCAGACGGGGGTCGCGGGATTGCCGACCAGTTCCCCGATATGGTTGCCGTCGCTGGAAAGGACGACCGTCGTACCTGGTTCCGCCCCGAGCCGGTCGATTGTCAACACCGGGTCTCCGTCGGGTGTTTCCCGGTCCGGACCCAGCGGCAACACGATCGACAGTTTCCACCCTCGCATCGTCGGGTGTTTCATCGTCGCGGTCGCCTGTCCGATTACCCTGCCGTACAACATGACGATATCCCACGCTCTTTTTTCCGTCGCTGCGCGGGCTCCCGCGATGCTCCGGTAAACGAACCACCGACACGACACCGGCACGACACGACGGTCTCGACACGACAGCCCCGGCGGGGTACGCTTGCCGTTCAATTCCCCGTTCCACCCTGTTGTGCCGGAACGGAACGTTCCAGGACCCGGTAATAGGCCACCAGACCCAAATCGATCAATACCAATACGAGATTGAACACGTACAGCAAGAGTACGACATCGAAACTGTACAGGATTTTGTGCATGATCCCGCAACCGTACCCGACCGCGACGAGCAGGATGAACGACCGACTTTTCGCCGTGCCGAGCTTCAATGCCCATGTTTTGTAAATCGAAACCGGCCAACTTGCCGCGAAACAGACAAGCATTCCGATTTCAAACCAGCTCATTCGGGCGGCGCTTGCGAAAAATTCGTACATGTTATACCGTAAACGGCCTGATAATCCTCATAATCCTCCCGAGCACCATCGCCTGCCGCTCGAACGATCCGTTTATGTCGTTATGTAAACAGAAGTCGCGGGCGATTGAGTGCGGCAGACAGGCTTGGCCAAATGTTCGTTTGCATCGCGTTTCCAGTACATACCGAAGTCGGCGTCGCCCCGGAATCATTCGAACCGGATCGTCGTTTGGCCCACATGGACGGAATCGACGATTCCGACGACGGCCGCATCGACCGGAAGGGGCCGGGTTTCCGGGGTCATCCGGGCACTCGAACCTTGAACGACCAAAACGTATTCTCCTTCCGCGGCCCCGAGCGCATCGACGACGACGTGCGAACGACCGACGGCTTTCATTCCCGTACGCGATTCGTCCAGCCGGTACGATTCGACCAAGAGCAACTCGTGCCCGACCATCACTCCGGTTTTCCGCGTTGCGACGACGGATCCGACGACTTTCGCGATGAACATGGGAAGCAGGTATGGGGAAACGGGTATACTGTAAACGGCCTGAAACTACGGCATGTTTTTTTCCGCGCACAATCGCCTGCCGCTCGAACGAAACGCTTATGTCATTGTACAAACAGCGATTAGAGACGAGTGAGGCAGGCCGACTTGGCCGAATGTTCGTTTTCACCGCGTTTCCAGCATAAGTTTCCGGGAACGCAACTCCCGGCTCGTGAAGGCGCACCCGCTCACGTGTCGCGCTCGGGAAAATGCGAAACCATCCCTGTCAGAGCACATCCTGTCAGAGCACATCGAGCCGGAAGTGATGCCCGGAATAGTATCGTTTCGGACTCGGATAGAAGTTGTGCCACGCTTTGTTGTAAACGGGGACCTGCATTTCCGCGGGATACCGGTTATAAAGGTTGTCCGAACTGCGGAAATAATCCTGCGACCAGAAGTTCTGGGGATAATAAACGTAGGGATAATGGTAAAACCGGTTCCAATCCTGGACGTTATAGGTCCGGGACATTTGCTGGGCATATCCGTCCTGAGCCCGGGCTTCGCCGGAATGGACGACGAGGACGGTTCCGACGGCACACAGGACGGCAACAATCGTGGTTCGAAGCATGTCAATCCCCTTGACCGGCCCCAAGACCGGATGATCGGTAAGTTCACGCACGGCAAGTGCAGGCAACGGCGCCTCGTACATCGAAAACGCTCCCCTACCGTCAGCATCGGCAACTTTACCGAAAAGAATTGAATCTTTTTTGCATTTCGAACCCGAACGAGTGCTGGCGGGAAACCGGGATCGGGGTTAGAATGAGGGAACCCTTGGCGCCTCGTCACCGCGTTTCCCGTATAACCCCAAGTGAAGCGATGATTATTTACGAAGGAAAAGTGTGTCCTCCCCCGGGAGGTTATATCGCGATCGTCGTGGCGAAGTTCAATCGCACCATTACCCGGCGGCTGCTGGACGGAGCGATCGCGAAACTCCTCGCATGCGGGACCCGGGAACGGGACATCCGCGTCGCCTGGGTTCCCGGTGCGTTCGAATTACCGATCGTCGCGGACCGGTTCGTCCAGGACGGCGACTGCCGTGCCGTCATTTGCCTCGGGGCGGTCATCAAAGGGGAAACCTCGCATGACGAGCACATCAACAGGGCGATCAGCACGGAATTCGCCCGCATGGGCGTCGAGAGCGGCGTCCCGGTGATTTTCGGCGTATTGACCTGTAACACGGTCGAGCAGGCGATCGCCCGAAGCGGCGGCGACGGGAACGACGGCACTCGGAGCAATGTCGACGCACGGTTCCGGGACAAGGTTGTTCCGGATAAGACGCTCAACACGGCCTTGGACACGGCGCGGGGAACCGTACTCGGAAACAAGGGAGCCGAGGCGGCGGAGGCGGCGCTGGAGATGATCGATTTGCTCGAAGACTTGCCGGACAACGAAACCGACCCGTTTGAAATGCTTTCCGGGATGGTACGTTCGCGCATGGAAGGCCGGGACGGCGACTTCGACGACAACAATTTTGACGACAACAATTTTGACGACGGCGCTTGCACCGGCGGCGACCAAGGTGTTTTTCGCCCTCCCGCCAAGCCGCGTAAAAAAAACGTGAAAAAGACAGCGAAAAAATTGAACGTCAAAAAGAGCGCCAAAAAGAAATCCTGACTTGCCCATGAGCACATCCGATTCCTCGCCTGTTTCCCGGTCGCCCGGTCCCCGGTCGAAAAATCGACCGGAAAAGTTGAAAAACGACAAGCAGGACGGTCGGTCCCCGGCCCGTCGTTCGCAGGCTCGGACCGTCGCCTTTCAAATCCTGTATCAGGAAGACATGAATCCCGGGAGCGCCGCCCAATTCGGCGAGGAATACGCCACCGGAGAATTGCCGGACAACGAACAACTCCGTATTTTTTGCAGGATGTTGATCTCGGGGACCCGTCTGCACAAACAGGAAATCGACGAGCGCCTGGGCGCGACCGCC
>DOMV01000489.1:0-3606 GCA_003509805.1 Planctomycetaceae bacterium | reverse complement strand
CAACGAAGCGGTCGAGTTGGCCAAAACATTCGGTTCCGTCGAGTCCGCGGCTTTCGTCAACGGGATACTCGACAAAATCCGCCGGGCGCTCGAACCGGAGAAGCCGCGTGGTGAATTGACAATTGACAATTGANNCGGGGACGCAAGCGGGTCGATTGCAGAGCCGACCCCCCCACTCGCTGAATCGTCACCCCCCGCGTCCTCTGCCTCCTCCGCCTGCACGAGGGCGACAGTGAGGGAACAAGTCTATTTCTTTCGATCGACGGTAAAATCGAATTTTTTCGTATTCTTGTCGACGGTAACGCGGAGCTCCGATGTTTCCAGCTTCGTGTATTTCGCATCGATCAACGGCGTTTTGACGGGCGTCGTGGTGGAACCATCCTGTGCTCCGGAAGAACGTTCGGCATTGGAAATAAAGACGGTGTAGGTGCCCGGGGGCAGGCCGTCGTTGTCCCGGAGCGATCCGATCACGTATTTTCCGTCTTCTTTGATGTCTCCGCGCGCCTGGAACATGTCTGCGGTAAACGTGACGGTTCCCGTCTCCAACGGTTCCCCGTTATCGGAATAGGTCACGCGTCCACTCATGCCGACGAAACCGTTGCCGCATCCGGTCATGCCGGACAGCGCGACCGTCAAAAGGCACAGCGCTTCCGCGATGCGTGTAAAATATCTCGTGTTCATTTTTTATCCTAAACGTTACGGTAGTGTTTGTGCCGCGCCCTCGTTGACGCAGGTCAGATTCCACATCGGCGTATTGGGAATCGTGATCGGGAAAGGCCGAACCGATCCGTCGCCGAGCAACACGTTGAAAATGCCGGGATGCGAGCTCCCGAGGACGACCTGTGCCTCGATGCTGGAAGGGGCGGCCCAACGGGTCCCGTCGGTGGCCGTCGTGTCGTTCGGTCCCCTTGCGATCATATTGGACTTGTCGCTGACCGGTCGGGCCACGTTGGAGGCACCCGCTTCGGCGTACGCCACATGGTATCCCCCGTTCCACTGGGTCGGCCAATCGTCGGTATCGTTAAGCCCCCAGGACCCGGGGATGTGCTTTTCCGCGAAAATCAATTGATTCGAGCTGCCGTCGCTCCACCAACTCATGCTGTCGCGGCATTCCCATTTTGCGACGCTCCGGCCGTGACCGGCATCGTCGTTGTTGCCCTTGATCGTAACGCCGGAAACGAAAACAACCGAGGCGATTCGAAACGGCCCGAGCTGGGAGTCGAGCCGTTTGTCGAACTCGGTGGCCGGGGTGGACGGAGACACGGTATCGTACACCATATAACGATGCCACCACGCGTAACGTTGGTCGTTTTTGGCGACCAGCGTGACGTAATCACTGAGCGGGCCGCCGCTTCTGCCGCTCGGCTTGAAACCGTTGGAGCCGTTGCCGGAAGGACAACGGTAGGTAGAGGCGGAACCGAGGTCCCGTTTTTGATCGTCGGTGAGCTTGTTGAACCAGTCGTTGCTGTTGGATCGAATGACGTTTTCGTCGTTGACGGACGCAGCGTCGCGGAAAAGCCCTTGTTCGACGGCGAAATCATAGAGGGGCTGCATTTCGATGTATGGCCAGAGCAGCATGTGGATCGTGGGTCGCTCCGCGTAGACGCAAATCGGCGGCAGTGATTTGAAAGAACTTTCGAAATTGTGGACGCCGATCCCGATTTGCTTCATGTGGCTCGTACACTGCATTCGTCGGGCGGCTTCCCGGGCCGACTGGACCGCCGGCAGCAGCAGGGCGACCAGGGTGCCGATGATGGCGATGACGACGAGAAGTTCCACGAGCGTAAAGCCAACGAGCCGGGGATTGTATCCCCGGGACCGGGAACACGGTTCCCGGCGCGTCATTTGGTCCGTCGCGCAGCCTTCACGGCTCGTTAAATTGCCCCCCCCCCGCATTTTACCAGACGTGTTTTTTCTCATGATCGGTCTTTTCCTTGAATAATCTTGGTCTTCGACACGGGCATCTTCGATGCACCGACTAAACGAACTCTCACGCAAGGCGCGCAGGCCCATTGTAGTCCGGTTCATCCCTCAAGTCAAGGAAAAAAATTGCCACGTCAGGCGAACCGCCCCAAATCAGAAGCCGCCGTTCGCCGCGCCGTCCGGCGTCCGGCCGGAAACGATTTTCGTGCATTTTTTGACCAAATCGACGAATTCTTCGCGGTGGGTGTTTCCCCGGACGCCGCTCGTCGCCAATTCGAGAACGGTCGACCAATTCCCGTCGCCTGTGTGGCGGCTGTCCCGGAGGAGCATTCCGAACAAGGCGACCGAGGCCGCGAAACGGAAATCTTCCGACAACCGGTAATCCGCATTCTCATCCGGCGGACGCACGACCGGATATTCGAGCAGGGCGCTCTTCGTACCGTCCGGCTCCTTGTACCGCAGCTTGACGAGCATCAATTCATCCGCTTTTTCGCGGTCGACCGTCGGCTGCGATTCGTCCACCGGTCGTTCCACGGATTCGTAACGGGACGGCGCGTAACGGGACGGATCGACCGCTGCGGGGATTTTGACGCCGACGGGCACGAGTTCGTACAGGGCCGTGACGGTGTGCCCGGCCCCGATTTCACCGGCGTCGATCGCGTCGTTATTGAAATCCTCATCGCGCAGTTTACGGTTCTCGTAGCCGAGCAGGCGGTAGGCGCCGACCCGGGCCGGATTGAAATCGATCTGGATTTTCACATCCTTCGCGATCGTCACCAAGGTGCCGGCAAGCTGTTCGACGAGCATTTTCCGGGCTTCGGCGATCGTGTCGATGTAGCCGTAATTACCGTTCCCCCGCTGCGCAAGCGTGCTGAGCCGTTCGTCCTTGTAGTTGCCCATCCCGAAACCGAGCACGGTCAGGAACACGCCGCTTTTCGCCTCCTCGCCAATCATTTCCTCCAACGTTTTATTGTCGGTCGTCCCGACGTTGAAATCGCCGTCCGTACAGAGGATGACGCGGTTTTGTCCGTCTTTGTCGTAATACCTCCGGGCGACTTCGTAGGCGGTTTTGATTCCCTGGGCCCCGGCGGTCGAACCGCCTGTGCCGAGCGCGTCGATCGAATCGAGAATGGCCCGCTTTTCGCTGCCGGAAACCGAAGGCAGCACCAGTCCGGCGGAACCGGCGTAGGTCACGATCGCGACCCTGTCTTTCGGCTGGAGCATTTCGACGAGTTCGGTAAGCCCGCGCTTGACCAGCGGCAGCCGGTTCGAGGCTTCCATCGAGCCGGAAACGTCGATCAGGAACACCAGGTTCAGCGACGGCCGCTGCTCCGGCGTCAATTCCTTGCCCTTGATGCCGATTTTGGCCAACAGGTGATCCGACTTCCACGGGCAGGCGGCGACCTCTACATGCGTCGCAAACGCTTTATTATCAGTCGGTTGCATGTAATCGTAGCTGAAATAGTTGACGTATTCCTCCAGGCGGACCGCGTCTTTCGGCGGGCGTCTTCCCTCGTTCACGTAACGACGCATCGTCGAATAAGCGGCCGTGTCGACGTCGATCGAAAAGGTCGAGAACGGGGCATCCTGCGGCCGGAGAAAGTCGTTCTCGACGAACGCCTGGTATTCTTCGGCATTCGAAGCGTTGTACGGATCGGCGTTGTACGGATCGGCATTGTACGG
>DOMV01000202.1 GCA_003509805.1 Planctomycetaceae bacterium | reverse complement strand
TCTCAACTTTCAACTCTCAACTCTCAACTCTCAACCTTCAACTTTCAACTTTCAACTATTTCCGCACTTTTTTCCCGGAGCCGAGATACACGGTTCCGCTCCGAACGTCCACCGACTGTACGAAATCCTTGTCGCCGTCCACCGTCAAGTGCTCGTTTTTTCGTACGACTCCACGTTCCGCCCAAATACTCGGTTGCCCAAGTGGTCGGGTTTTTGAAAGGAAAAAGTGCGATCACGATTGCACGCGAGTTTTCAGGTCGTGAAAGGAATTTTGTCGGTCAAAATTTCTGGGCGAGGGGCCATTTTGTTTCGACGGTGGGAGTCGACAAGGCGACGATCCGTCGGTACATTCATCACTAGGAAGAGGCAGACAGAAAAGAGAACGCACCACATTTGTTTAAGTAACGGAGCAGAGTTTGAACCCAAATAATCCGCTTTGAGCGGTTCCCATTTAAAGCCCCCGGCTCCGCCGGGGGATATTTACTTCTGAAGGTCGGTAAGGGGTTTTGAACGGACCTCTACGTGAGTATTGTCGACACGGCCTGATATTTTCATACCGGTCCGCTATGTCCCGGCTTTGTTTTCGCTCACATGCATTTTTTCGGAAATTTCCGTCTTGACCGCTGCGCCGTTTTTTTGCTATCATGCCCCATCCCACGGGCATTTCCGGTCACGTTCAACAGCGATTCCGTAGTGGTTCCATGCACATTATCCTCTTTGAAGATTCTTTTGTCTCCCGGCTTTTCCCGGCAACGATCGGTCGCCCGGCGTTTGCCCTGAACGTCGGGACTTATCGACTGATCGACCTGCTCGCTCACCTAGGCGGCGAGA
Organism: Planctomycetaceae bacterium; assembly: GCA_003509805.1. Classification (GTDB taxonomy): domain Bacteria; phylum Planctomycetota; class Planctomycetia; order Pirellulales; family Thermoguttaceae; genus UBA8133. The sequence goes on along the minus strand of DOMV01000202.1, from coordinate 3,059 downwards.
TGGAGGTGATCGTGCGGCCTAATCTCGCGAACATGATCGCCTCCGATTACCCCCATTTGTGGCATCCGGACAAAGGCGAACGGAGCGACCCGATCCTGTTGCTCAACGCCCGTGCGGTTCCACACGCCTCGTTGATCGACCAGATCAGCGAGCTCGTCCGGCAGGGCCACAGCGGGGTCGTTCGCACGGACGATCGGATCGCCTGCGCCCTGTTCGCGCGGCAGAATCCCTTCCCGCACACCTTCGTCGGCTGCTCCCAGATGCTTGGGATCGTGGAAGACCTAGACCTGCCGCCGCTCGGTATCACGATCCCGCTCCTAGAGTATCCGCACGACCTGATCCGGCAACAGTTGGCGACGATGAACGACAACCTCGATTTCCGGCTCCGGTCCGGCGAGTACCGCGAGGCAACGGAAGTTGCCGCCGGGGTATTTCTCGCGAACGGTTGCCAGGCCGGACCCTACTGTGTGTTCGACGCAACGGACGGGCCGATCGTAATCGAAAAAGGGGCGCAAATAGGGCCCTACTGTTTTTTCAAGGGGCCGATCCACGTCGGCCCGAAAACGAAAATCATCGAGCACTCCGCGATCAAGGATTTCGTGACGCTCGGGGCCGTGTCGAAGGTCGGCGGCGAGGTCGAAGCCTCGATCATCGAACCGTATTCGAACAAGCAGCACCACGGTTTTCTCGGGCACAGTTATCTCGGTAGTTGGGTCAATCTCGGAGCCGGGACATGCAACAGCGACTTGAAGAATACCTACGGCGAGGTCGTGATGGACTACGGCGGTAAAAAAGTGAAAACCGGAATGCAATTCGTCGGATGTTTCATCGGCGATTACGCGAAAACGGCGATCAACACGAGCATTTTCACGGGCAAGACGATCGGTGCGTGCAGCATGGCCTACGGATTCGTGACCACGAACGTGCCGAGTTTCGTCAATTACGCCCGGTCGTTCGGCCAGATCACCGAAACGACGGTCGAAGTGATGATCCAAGCGCAGGCCCGGATGTTCGCCCGGCGCGGTGTCGTGCAGCGTCAATGCGACATCGACCTGCTTCGCGATATTTACGAGATGACCAAGCACGAGCGGCACCTGGCGAACGAACCGCTCTCGCTGTAATACCGCATATTTCGAGAACGAATACCTACGTGCCATGCAAACGACCCCGAAGCCGGTTGAAAATCCCAGAAGCGGAATGCCATGCGACGCAAGACGCGTGCACAGTTTGAAAAATGTAAAATGACCCGTTGCCAAACCACGGACGGTTTAGTGAACTTACAACTCTGAACTTGACACATTGAGTCAAGTTTTTACTGCGTGAGGAACATTTGATTTGCCGGAACAGGCTTCGGCCTGTGGATAAAGGACTTTGGTAAAACTGGACGTATAAAACGCCGCCGTTTGGAGACCGCGTTCCGTGATTCGATAACGCTGCGTGCCCGCTTCACGAACGATCAGGCCACGAAGTCGAAGACGGCGAAGTTGATAACTCATCCGGCCCGGCGTCAACGTCAAATCCGGATCGTCCGACAACGCAAGCAGCACGACACGCAACTCACGATTCGTCAGACCGTTCAATTGGAAACGATAAATCAACAAGCACGACAACAACGCGAACACCAGCGGATCGCCGAACGTAAAACCGCTCACCCGCTGACCGTCGACCCGCGTTGGTCTGATCATCCCTTCGAACTCCGCTTGTCCGATCATCGGATCATAACGAAGTCGTTCGACCTCCAAAAGACGTCGATTGGCGGCAAAGCCGATTTCCCGGAGCTTGGGAAGATTGTGAAGGCGACGCCCGACGTAAAAGTCACGCGTGTTATTGATCGTCGTTTCCGTACGCAACGCCCGACCTTCCTTGAATTACTGTTTGATTGAAGAATTTTTGTAAACGACACGAAAACTCGGGATCGTATCCCGAGCGACGACTTTCGTCTTGAAATCCGACGGAGTCGTCTTGATGACCTTCCGTCCGAAAATCAATGGGACCTGCTCGGCCCGACCCATCGTCAAATTGTCGCGGATGATTTGTTCGAAGAACAGGCGTCCGTGTCGGGGACGGTCGAAGACCTGGGTCAGTGACAATTCGATTTGCAGGACGGACGATATGTAACGATAACCGGCGTGATGGTCGACCGGGGTGTAAGGATCGGGCAGGATCGACAACCACTTGTTGATGAAGCGGTCGATTTTTTCGGCGGACATGCCGTCGGCGATGCGTTGGGCTCGTTTCGGATCGGCGCAGGAACGCAAACCGTTGTCGAGCGGCTCGAAGGCGATTCCCTTGTTTTCGAGTTGCCGTTTCAAGTATTCATTGCCGTTGATGCAGACCTTGCCGGTGTACGGAAAATAAGAGCAGAACTTGATGAAGAAGGGTCCGAAATCCTTATCGACGCCGTAAAAGTAATAGTGGTTGACCATGACGGTCGTTCGGATCAAATGCGGATAGGTTTTTCCGGTTTTCGGGTTGGTCTTGGTGACGGTGCGAAACGTCTTGCATTTTTCCTGAGCTTTGCCGATCAGATAAATGCCTTCCTCGTGGGGAAACTGTTGGAGATGTTGTTTGGCGAGATCGTCTTTTCGGACGTTTTTTTCGAAGGGAACGATTTCGAGGTCGTGATTTTTGGCGAAGTCCTCGACGAGTTTGACGAATCGTCGTGTCATTTGAGACATGACTAGGGCGGTGGCACAGGCTTCTTTTCGATGATTGATGAAGAAGTCGGCGGTTCCCCGTTCGGACTGGACGCGGTTCATGAAGAGGTTGAGGTACATGCGATCGACGGCTTCGATTTCGAAAACGGTGTGTTGGGAGATGATTTCTTCGACGGTTTGGGGTATCATGGTATGGGCTCCGGTCGATGTCAGCCTGAAATGGGCAGTATCCTTTTAAGGACCTGGTCTTGCGACCTTTATACCATCGGCTCGGAGCCTTTTTCAACTTTTACCCCGATTTTCAATTGGGCTGGGGCAACGCCCCGCTAGAAAATTCCGGGGACGCTCCTGGTTGGATTCACGAACACAAGGCCGAACTCACCCAGCCCTTTGTAGGTGGTG
>DOMV01000415.1:375-3788 GCA_003509805.1 Planctomycetaceae bacterium | reverse complement strand
CCCGTCTTTGCGAGTTCCTTCCGGTATTCTTCCACAAAAGCGATCTCACTCATACTCGATCCTTTCAAATTCGATGCTCGATGGCGGACAGGAATTTCGCGGTTCCGCTCCGCCGTTCTCTTCGGTTCCGTTGATGGCCCGACAGATTTCGTCGGTCGTCCGGTCCGTTCCGAGTGCGAGCGTGGAGGGCATGTTTTGGGGAGCACCGGCCGCGAGGAAATGGAAATGCTCGTCCCAGCGGATCGTGATCCGGCCGCTCGCGTCAGGCATCGCGCCGAACAGTTTGTAGATCGGCCCGCCCCGGTCTTCCCGTGCGGCGTAGGTGTCGATCCCGTTCGCCAAGGCGATCATCGGCGAATCGTCCGAACCGGGATCGACCAGGGCCAGACGCAGAGCCCGAACGCAGCCCAAAAGTTCTTCCGGCACGTCCACACCGTCCGAGATAAGCCGGTCGGGATCGCCGCCGGACAGCCGCACCTCACCGGTCAGTCTCACGCTGTCGCAGGTGAGCGATACGTATGGAACCGCGGACGGCTCAAACCGGGTCAGGCATTCTTCCGAAATCGTCAACGGCGTTGTCAAACGGACATCGTTTCGGATGCCCTCCCCGAACACGATCAGTCCGCCGTACCCTTCCGCCAGGGATGTGAGTGGATACGGCATCCCAATTCGGATCATGCTGCGCGCATCGGAGGAAAAGTGTGCAACCGCTTGTTCCCGCGAATCTAGGGCGGCGACAAAGACGATCCGAACACTTTCATCCTGCGAAAACACGTTTGCCATTCTGATCGATTCCGTCCTGTTCGGCACCGACACTTTCAGGTCGGAAATCATGTCCGGCGGCAAGCCCGCCGCTCCGTCCACGCAGTAGCCGCGTTCATGGTTCAAATCGAAAAAGTTCCGGTTGAAGACGGCCATTTTTTGTTACTCCTTCTCCGATTGCGGCAGAATGTCCAGGACGAAATCTTCCGTCCCCGGCCCCGCCAACATCGCTTCCAGCCTGACGGCCAAGTGGGTCCGTGCGGGCGACCGGATCGAGGACACGTCGAGGGTTGTGTCCGAAAAGGCGAGGATTACCAGCACCGCGTCGCGCGGCTGCTGTGTCACTCGGACCGACTGGAAGGCAGGCAGCCCGCTTGGGGAGGAAAGCCGGATCGTCGCGGGCCGGTGCTCGTACGGCTCCGGCCGGACATTCGAATAGATCAAGGTGAAGACGCAGCGGATTCCATCGCTGCGCATCTCGGTGCTTTCCACGCGCAGGCGGATCGATTTCGCGTATTCTTCGATCCGTGTTTTCAACTTGTCCCGGATTTCTTGGAGCTTTTTGTACGTATTATTGTAGCGCCCGATCAGTTCTTCCTGTTCGCCAAAAAGTTCGCGGACCCGTTCGTAGTCGGCCACATAATCGTCGCAACGGCAACACGGCCCATCCCTTCCCAACAGATAAAGCGTGTGCGGAACCAGTGTCACGCGGTCCGTTTCCGTATCAAGTTCCCGATATTTTCGGACAAACCGGTAGGAGCCGGCCCCGACCAGGGACAGGTTGCGATTCGGCCCGGCCGGGACGCCGGAGATCGTTCGGACTTGCTTGGAGCGGGGCGACGCTTTTTTGTTCACGGTCACGACCGTCGTGTTCGGCCTGTTATTTTGCGCAACGATTTCCGGTTCGGATGGCAACGAATCCGAATCGTCGATCAGGTCCGCTTGAGCGGCGGCATCCAGCGTGACCTCCTTGCCCGCCGTCAGGATGGTTAAACCTCCAAAAAGTTTCGCCGGTTTCCGGTACGGGAACAGGCAGGCCGGATCAATCTCCGCGCCGGAATCCGTGACATAACAAGGCCGCAGAAACGGGCGACTGGTTTCGCCGTAGCGCGTAAAGCAAACGGACGTGACGACCAGACCGTCCGGATGCGACCAACAGTGAAGTTCATAGCGTTCCGATAACTCGCGGCAAAAATAGGTCCAAGCCGGATCGGCGGTCGACCATTCCATCCCGTCCTGTTGGAAACGCAGATCGACCGGATGGACTGCGCCGGGAATGTTTTCGAGCGGCGCAAAACCGGTCGGGTTCAGCTTCGTCCAATCCTCGCCGGTCATATCCTGCCAGCCGCGACCGGAAAACGGACCCTTTTGGACCGGTCGAAACCCCTGTCGGCTTCGGTATTCCAGGAGTTTTACGTTCCCGGTCGACGGAGCCATGCCGGTAACGCTCAGACCCGCGAACAATCCTGAAAAGGCGCAAGGGGCCAGGAACGGAAACACGTCCCAAAGCGTTCCGCTCGCCGGGCCGAGCGCACGGCCGGAATCCGGGTCGGACACGATCGTATCGACGCCGATAAACGCACGATAACGCGAGAGCCACTGGGATAGGGTGTGGGAAAACATCATCCGATTGATGCGGCGGACTGTGCCAAAAAATCCGCCTGGAGTGAAAGGGTGTCGAGGTGGGAACGCAGGCTTGCGATCGATTGTTCCAGTTCCCTGATTTTCGCAAGCGTCGGTTCCCGCTCCTTGCAGGTGCAGCAGGGTTCGGCGCATGTGTCGTCAAATAGGATCGTCGCCTGGTCCGCCTGCGTGGTGATCGATGTACAAGACCTGCCTAAAATCGTAACATTCCCGTTTTCATCCGGTTCCACGCCGTTGATCGTTTCGACCGGCGAGCCGGAAGTGCCGCCGTTTCCGCCGTCCGCATCGGCATGGATCACGACCTCCGTTCCCGTTTCGGACGGCGTGTCTTCGAGGCATTGTAAGAGACCGTCCGCCGACCGTACCGACAGCGTGATCCGCTCGCCCGCCGCCAGCGTGATGTCGCCGTAAAACGGGCCGAGCGTCTTACCTGCGTTTTGAACGTACAGGGCGGAAATTTCCGATACGGTCGGTCGAATGCAAAAGGGATCGATCGGCGCGGCATCGGGCTGGAAAAGCCACTGGCCGGCCGGTTGTTTTTCGAGGCCATCGAAAGCACCGAACACGACATACCCGTAAAAGAAACGGCGATTCAGGCCGAGCAGGGACGCCGTCCTGCGTTCCGAAGCGAGATCGATGGTCGTCTCGGCAATTGTTGCGCCCGCTTCGTCGCCCGGCCTGCGGTAATAAATCGCGAGCGACAGGCCCGTGCGCCAGTAGAGGAGGCTGCCGAGATAAAAACCGCCCGGATCGTCTAGGCCGTGACCGAGTCCGTAGGAAAGGTACAGGCCGACCAGGAGATCGTCGGGAATCATAAAATGACCGTCTTGGGAGACCGGGTTACAGCCGAACAAAAGCGGAAATTTCCGGGCCTGGTTGAACTGGTTCCAGGAAAGATTTCGTGGGTCTTGCATGAAGTGAGGCGGGCGACGGGGGCCGGAGGGGCCGGGGAAAATGGCGGAAAATCAAACGTAATGCAATACCGCAGACTTTCGGAGCAAAATGAT
>DOMV01000415.1:0-211 GCA_003509805.1 Planctomycetaceae bacterium | reverse complement strand
GATAACTCAATTTCAACAGATCGGTTGAAATATTCCCGGAGCGCGTAACGAGAATCCCGAAGAACAGGGACAGGTCGAAGCGGTCGAATTCGGAATCCAGCGGTACGGCGATCCGGGCCAGAAACGAGGAGGCCCGCGAGGCCGGGAACGCCAAACCAATCGCTTCCCGCTGGACCGCTTCCTCGACACCGTCCAGATGGACCGCCTCGAA
>DOMV01000369.1 GCA_003509805.1 Planctomycetaceae bacterium | reverse complement strand
GGCGATTCGGTCCGCCGGCTTTTTGACGAGTTGGAATTTCCACTCGCCGCCCAGCATGACACAGTCTTTTTCATTGCCGTTGTAGAACGGAACGACGGCCGAGGACCGGGGCGGCAACGTGTTGATCCCGGTAATTTTCGGGTCCATCCATTCCGGCTGGGCCGGCAACGGACTTGCGGACAACAACGCCAGAATACCCATAAAACATTTTATCATGGAAGCGATCTCCCCACAAGGATATGTGTCTCGGTTTCCTCCATCGTACCGACAAGGGAAACCGCCGTTCAACTCATCCGCCGTTCAACGCACCGTCGATTCATCTTACCCGAATGCCATTCGCGTCGCTCCATTATCCATTGTCCATTATCNNTCGGCCATCGGGCAGTTGGGCGCGGTGAGGGTCATCCGAATCTTCGCCGTGCCGGTTTCGGGCGCGTAATCAATCGCGTAAATCAACCCCAGATCGTAGATATTGACCGGAATTTCGGGGTCGTATATGTTTTTGAGGGTCAGGATAATCTCCTTTTCCACGTCTATTGTATCCATTTTAATTGTCCATTATCCATTGTCAATTGTCCATTCAAGCGCCGCCTTGACAAGCGTATTTCTTTCACCGACAATCGTCGATTATGTTTTACACGCATCATTTCGAAAACGGGCTGGTCCTGCTGGCCGAGCCGATGGACGCGGTGGAATCGGCCGCCTTTTCGCTGCATGTTCCCTGCGGTACGAACAACGACCCCGAGGACAGGATCGGGCTCGCGGAAATGCTTTGCGACATGACGCTCCGTGGAGCCGGGGCGCGTGATTCCCGTGCGTTGATCCAGGCGATCGAGAATCTCGGTTGTGAACGCAGCGAATCGGTTTTCCCGGCCCACACCGTCTACGGAGCCGCGACGTTGGCATCCAATTTGATTCTTTCGCTTGAAATTCTTGCCGATATCGTCCGCCGTCCGTTTCTTCCGGAAGAACAACTGGAAGAAGCCCGGCAGATCGCGTTCAACGAAATTCTCGCCGTCCAGGACGATCCGGCACGATTGACGATGCTGGAGTTGGAGCGGAATTTCCATCCCGATCCGTGGGGCCGTTCCTCGATCGGGACGACGGAATCGATCAAGCGGATCACGATCGAAGACATCCGGGAACAGCACGAACGTTTTTTTCAACCGGACGGGGCGATTTTAAGCCTTGCCGGCCGATTCGACTGGCCCGAATTGCTGCAAACGGTTTCTCGGCTTTTCAGCGACTGGACGCCGCGCAAAAGAGCGGAAACGGTCGAAAGGGAAATCGGTTCGCAGAATGTCCACATTTTCGCCGAAACCGCTCAAACCCATATCGGTCTCGCATATCCGACGGTCCCGTTTTCGCACCCCGATTACCTTAAAGCCTGGAGTGCCGTCGGGTTGCTCAGCGGCGGCATGAGTTCCCGGTTGTTTCACGAAATCCGCGAAAAACGGGGGTTGTGTTATACGGTCGGCGCCACGTACGCGACCCTTCCCCATCGGGGCGCCGTTTTCTGCTATTGCGGAACCGGCGTGGAACGGGCCGATCAATCGCTCGAAGTCCTGGTAGCCGAATTGCGCCGCCTTTCGGAAGGCATCGACGAGGCGGAACTCGATCGGCTCAAAATCAGGGCCAAAAGCACGCTTGTCATGCGGCAGGAATCGACCGCAGCCCGAAGCGCCGCCCTTGCGCGCGATTGGTATTATCTCGGTCGATTGCGCAGCATGGATGAAATCGAGTCTTCGGTCAACCGGATAAGCAAGGCGCACATCGACGCCTTTTTGCATGAAAACCCCGCCGGACCGTTTCACATCGCCATCCTGGGGCCGAAAAAACTCACCGCCCCATTCTGACGGATGCCCGTCGTCGTGTTGTGGAATGCCGTTACGGGGCGGCTGTTCCGGCAAGGGTTTCCTCCTCCTCATCCTGGATAATAATCCGGGGCGTCACGAACGGTTGAAGTTCCTTCCCGCTCGACAATTCCACCGCCGGTTTCGCAGCCGGTTTTTTCTTGAAAATTTTGTCGATCGCCCCTCCTTTGACCTTGATCGCCGCGCCGATACACGCCATGAGCAAGGCCGCCGCCAGCGCCACATTGAACAATTCCCGCGAGAGCCCTTTCCCGACGGCGTCGCCGATATAGGAACGTTTGTTGTTCAGCCACAGGAAGATGAGATAGGCGATCGGGAGCATGGTCAGGCAAATCGCGGAAGCGGCGACGGGGAACCAGAACGGCAGTTCCAACACGACACCGAGAACGCCGATCGACGGCGTGAGCGCGAAGAGTCGAAATCGTGCCCGGGTGTATTCGAGACCGAGCATTTCGCACATCGTAAAACCGCAAACGACCATGTGTGTACTGATGGCGCCGCAGGTCATGCCGATCAACCCGAGACAAAAGACCAGGCGTCCGATTTTTTCCGGCAACACGCCCCGGAGCGATTCCGCCGCCTCGATGGCCGAGATGGAACTGTTGACGACGTCGGCCCCGCTGTAAACCCCGGTCACGGTCATCGCGATCATGATTAACGACGTGACGATTGCGAACGGCAGGAACATGGTCATGCCGAGATCCCATTTGACCAGGGTGTTATGCTCCTTGCCCCAACCTTTGGCCAACAACGAGTAAGGATAAAGGAACGTCATATTGATCCCGACGGCCGCCCCGAGCATCCCGAGTACGGTCGTGATCGTTTTGGCGTATTCCACCGGGTCGTCGTTTCCCGGGATACCGTACCAACCGATGAAGCCTTTCAGAACTTCCAGCCATTTGATGTTACCGATATTCGTCAGGACGACGATCAGAAAAACAAGGATGACCAGGGCGATCATGCATCGCAGGAACCATTCGTAGACTTTGATGCCGCGTCCCCCGCTCCCGTAATTGAATACGACAGTCATATTCAAACCGAGAACGACGAAACCCACTAAAAAACTGACTCCATATCCGAGCGGTGTGATTTTCACCGTTTCCCATTTCGGTTTACCGGCAGCGGTCAACACCGGTTTTCCCCCGGAATCAAGCACCTCCTTCTTGATTTCGAGGGGCCGGTCTTCCGGCAGAAATTCTTGAACGACGCTCCTTGCCGCTCCCGCCGCAAGCCCGTACTGCGGAAAATGCCAGACGACCGAGGCGACGATCGTGCCGAGCGCCCAGAGAAAGACGAGAATGATACTCAGCTCCCGCATGAACGCCTTGTACGGCCTTTCCCGGGTCGAGAGAACGATGTTCGCCAATGCCGCAAACATCATGACGCCGAGAAACATGGCCAATGGCTGCACCCAAAGCAGTTTATAGCCGAAAGACGCCCCGGCGACAACCGAGGCCGCCGCGCTGCCCGCACCGAGTGTCATGGAACTTTGGAGCAGGCCCGGCCCCGTTCGTTTGATGTAACCGATGGAACGCCCGAAGAACGGTTGTTTTTCGAGGGCGGTCAATTCGGCTTTTTCTTTTTCCAATTTCGCCGGATCCCACATTGCGGCCATGGGAAGTTTGTCTTTTTTCGGGGCGGTCTGCTTTGAGGAATCAGTCATAAAACAAATTGTGTTGTGGTAAAGGTGAGAGCGTTCATACCGAAGCCGGCCCCGTCTGCCGATCAAGCCGTCTCCCTCGAAAAACACCATTGCCCTCCGGACAGCGTTTCCGGGCAGCGTTGTTTCCGGTGGGGGCTTCCTGAAAACCGGCCTCGGGAAATTTCAATCATGTCCAGCATAAGAAGCGGAGATATCGAGGGAAACTTTGAAAGGTTTTCCGGATATACCGGAAACGCGGTGAAAACGAACATTTGGTCAAGCCCGGCTGCCGCACTCACTTGACTCTAACCTATGTTTGTACAATGACATAAACGTTTCGTTCGAGCGGCAGACGATTGTGCGCGGGAACAGTTTCAGGCCGTTTACAGTATAACACTCAACTACAAAATGCCCGGCTCCTTGACCTCGATGCCTTTAAGGGCCATTTTAAGCGATTCGATGTTCGGGGCAACCTCGAACGCGGTCGCCCGATCGATTTTCTTCATTTGGACGAGCGATTTCAGGCTCATCGTAAAATCCTGCATTCCTTCAAGTTCCCCGATGCGGATCGCATCGGAAAGTTTTTCGTCCTTTTCTTCGAGAATGAGCTTGCGAACCGTCGCGTTGAAGGTCATGATTTCGCAGGTCGGAACCCGTTGCACCCCTTCCATGCAGGAAGGAAGCAGTTTTTGGGCGACGATTCCCTTCATGTTGAAGGCCAGCGCGCTGCGAATCGCCTTGTGCATCGCGGAGGGGAAAAGGTCGAGAATACGGCCGATCGTCGAGGAGGCGCTGGAGGCGTGAATCGTCCCGAAAACCAGGTGGCCCGTTTCCGCGGCGTGAATCGCCGTCTCGAACGTTTCCCGGTCGCGCATTTCACCGACGAGCATGACATCCGGGTCTTCACGAACGGCGTGTTTCATGCCGATCTCGAAATTGATGACGTCCTGCCCGATTTCCCGCTGGTTGATCAGGCATTTGTCGTCCTGGAAAAGAAATTCGATCGGGTCTTCCAGCGTCAGGATATGCTTGCGGTAATTCTGGTTGATCCAGTTGAGCATCGAGGCGATCGTCGTACTTTTGCCGGAACCGGTAACGCCGGCCAGCAGGATCATTCCCTGGCTGAATTTGCATAAATTGTACAACGTATCGGGAATATGCAGTCCCTCAAGCGGCGGAATGTAATTGTTGATGCGCCGCGCGACGAGGCCCAGATGCCCCATTTGCTGGAGAACGTTGACACGGAAACGCCACGGGACGCCGTCCACCTCGCACTGGTGGGAAAAGTCGGCGCCGCCGGTATCGTTGAGGATTTTCCGGTTGCGCTCGTCCATGGTCGGCAAAATCAGCCGGGTCATTTCCTCATCGTCGATCGGTCCCCGGTTCAGTTTCCGCAACTCGCCGCGAATCCGGACGATCGGCGGCTGATCGACCTTCAAATGCAGGTCGCTTCCCTTTTCGCGGACAAGCACCTGGTACAGCTTGTCGAGCTCGAACTCTTTTTTCTTCTTGACGAACCGTTCCTGGAGAGCACTGATATCGGACATGGATATTTGACGGAAAATAAGGGTTCGAAGGTGGATGGGGTGTGGGCTACACGTTGCCGGCGACGGGACGACGTTTTGCCGCTACCGTCGTTTTTTCAATTCTTCCGGTTCGTTACGGAATACTTCCGCGCCTTTGCGGATGTATTCGCGGACTTCCTCGCGGGTCATACCCTCGGTTTCGCGGTATATTTTTTCCTGGGTCTCCTGCTTCCATTTCAGGACGTCGAAGCCGGGGATCACTTTCGGTTTAACCATTTTCGGCATCGGCATTGCATACCTCGTAAGGAGTTCGGATGTCAAGCAGGGCATAACCGAGTTTCATGTTGACTGATTCGCTGGAAGGGTGGACATTATGAGGACTTCTCTTTTTTGATCGCCGTTGTGATCCTTTGGATATAATTATCCATGTAATGCGATCTGATGTGCTGGGACACCCGACCAACCAACTTTGTTGTTGTCATTTGCGCCGCAACAGCAATCAATGATTTTCCGTAACTTAAAAACCAATCAGTCGCACTTTTACGAATCGTGCTGCTTTTATCAATCATTCTCAAGTCTCCGGCGTGAGCATACTCCACAAAAGCAGGAACGGAGAAAGGGACCCAGGTTACAGGGTCAGCTACATAAGCGAAACGATAAAATGGCGACCCGATTTGTCTACACATCTGCGTATCGCCGACTCTGGGTTGACCGAAGGTGAAAGTTGCAATCGGATCGACCTCATTGAGGTAATCGGCTTCCATCGTCAGCCGTCTGGTTGCCAGCGTCGCCAAAGCTCCGCCCAAGCTATGACCCGTCACCCAGATTTTTCGCGGCCTCTCCTGCATCATTGCCCGTAAGTTTTTGCTAATGTCACCCAGACACTGTCCACGGCATGAAAAAAGCCTTTATGAATCCGGGCTCCTTTGTCCTCAATCTGCTTGGAATCAATATTGATACACCAATCCATGATATCATCCGTCCCCCTGAATGCGAGGACAATCGCATCCTTTTTCGAGGCCAGAAAACCGTGAGTTACCTTTGAGGGGCAATGGAATGGAAGAACATCATCGAACTGAAATCTGTCATAACCGACATACGTTTTCGGATCGTCACGGTAAGCCGCATTCGAGGCATGGGCAAGGAACAACGCTGACCTCTCGCAAAGCCCGCCAAGTTGTAAGTGTTGCAGCTGCATGGTACCTTTATGTTCGCAGAAATTACGTTGTCAAAACAATCGGAGTACCGCTAATTCTTTTTGGCCAAAAACGGAAACTCGTGCTGGTCGAGACGGACCTGTTTTCGGAATTCGTCGTATGCTGCAAGATTTCCCCAGTGATGCTCGTTTTCTTCTTCTCGTGTCATGTTTTTGGTTTCTTCATACATTTTGTCGCGAATGGCCCTGACCATTTTAACGGCGTCATCCGTCGGAATTGCCGTTTGACGCTCTCGCACGGATATCCTTCTCCGTGGTCACACCTCGTCGGTCGCCGTTCCGGCATGTTCGCGTCACCCGAGCCACATCGGTTCTCCCGGATTCTACCACCTTTCCGTCCCGTTCGCCAGAACACGCAGGCCGGGAACCGCGAAAATTTTTCACGGATATTTTTATACCGAAGCCGCTTGAGTGCAAGCATTACCGTGAACGGCATGAAAACGTCCCGAAATAACAGCCGGGCGGAATTGACAATGGGCAATTGACAATGAACAGCGGGGGACGCAAGCGGATACCTTGTCGCGACGGTTGGATTGCGTTTCTTCGTTATCAATTATCCATTGTCAATTGTCAATTCAACCACAGCCTTCTTTCCGGCTGTTATGTTCGTCGATGAACCAAGCGTTTGATCCCGTTTGTCGATCCCGATTACCGGTCCCCGGGGTCCGGTTCGCCCGAACCGTCGGATTCCAGCAGGCCGAACCATTCCAGGCGGCGGTAGAGTTTTGCGCGAGTGACCCCCAAAAGATGGGCGGCACGGCTTTTATTCCCTTTGGCCCGGGCCAGGGCACGCCGGAGAAGTTCCCGTTCGACTTCTTCCAAAAAAGGTTCGAGCGGCACGATTTCCTCCGCCTCGATCGGGTGTTCCCCGGCGTCGGCGGCATGGAGCAACCGCTCCGGAAGGGAATCGACGCCGACCAGGCCCGACTCAAGGCGTTCCCGGGCTTCCGCGACGAGCGACTCCAGTTCGTCAAGATTGCCGGGCCAATCGTATGCCGCGAGCAGATCAAGCGCCTCGGACGTGAAACCGCACAATTGCCTTTTGTCCTGCGCATTCCCGTTTTCGAGAAATAATTGCGCCAGGAGCGGAATATCCTCGCGCCGGTCGCGAAGCGGCGGTAATTCCAACACGAGTGTTCCGAGTAAACAATAGAGTTCCCGGTTTTGATCCCATTCCGGAGTCGCCGGCGGCGCGGTTGCGAGAATGCGCTGATTCGCCGGGGCGCTCCCGATCCAGTCGGAAAGGAATGGGTGAACCGGCGGCGGAAGGAGATCGACATCCGTCAGGAGCAGGGAGTGCGTTCGCGGGGAAGGATCGTCAAGATAGCGTTTCCGAAAAGCCCGCATGGTGGAAACGATCAATTCGGCTTCCAAAACGCGGCAATCGAGCGGAATGAGCGCCCCCGGCGTCCGGCCCTCATGTCCGTAGTGAATCGCCCTCGCAACGTGTTCCTTGCCGACGCCCGGTTCGCCGAGAATCAATACGGAAACCGGCTTTTCAGTCGCGATTTCGATCCGTCGGCGAAGTACCCGCATGGTCGGCGAGGTACCCAAGGCGCGGTCCGTTTGAAACGGTTCCCCCTGCCGGCGGCGAAGTGTCAAGAGCAATTGATGCAGCCGGGCGGATTCGAACCGTTCGGTCGAGACATGTTCGACCCACGGCGCATGATCGACGCGGAAATCGTTCTCCTGCCCGGTTTCGGGCCATTCGTCCGGCGCGACCAGCACGAGGGTCCCCCAAGTGTCGTTTTCCAGCAAAAGGGGCAGGAATTCCGCACGGCGTCGGCTGGTCCACGTGATCTGGTCCATGCTCAGGACGCCGACCCCGCGACATCCTTCAAGGATTTCCGGAGGCGGACAAAGGGATGCGGCGACGATCTCCCGGCGCAAACGGGAAAGCGGCGTGTGGTAACGCAAGACTGTGCCCAGAAGAAGAGCCGCCTCGCAGCCGGTCCATTCCTCCAATGCCCGATTGCAAAAAAGCAGCGTCCGGTCCGTGCCCAAAAGATAGATCGGTTGGCGAACCGACTGCAATAATCCGGCTATCTGGGAGTTGCGTTTTTTCACGTCGGAGATTCCCCGCGAAAACGGGACGAAGCGTGGAGGAAAGGAGAAGGAAAAGGGGATAGGGAGGAAATATGCTGGAAACGCGATGAAAACGGACATTTGGTCAAGTCCGCCGGCCGCACGCACGCGCATCTAACTTCTGTTTGTATAATGACATAAACGGATCGTTCGAGCGGCAGGCGGTTATGCGAGGGATTATGCGCGGGATTGTGCGCGGGAGCATTATACCGAAGCCGGTTGAGTTTTCCGCTCAACCGCCTGTTTACTCTCCGAGAAAACAGGCTCCCGAATCGCCGGCTTCGGGAAATTTCAATGGTGTTCAGTATATCATGCCGTTTACGGTGTATACCAAAGCCGGTTGAGTCGTTGGTAAACACAGCCCGTCTTATCCGCCCGCGTCCCCCCTCCCCTCAGCCGCCTCCTTCAAGCGTGTCATTCGTGTCACAAAAGAACGATTTGGCCCCGTTTGCAACAGATATTGCCCGGATAATGGCGATCGCTTTTCAAGAAATTGCCCTATTTTGACGATCCTAGAAGATAATTGCTCTGTATCAATTCTACCACACTCCGTTCCGCCGTCCAAGTGTCTGCAAAAAAGAAATAGCCTCTATTTCGCCCATCTTCACATGACCAATCCCATCCGATTTATCTTCGCATTGCATAATCACCAGCCTATCGGTAATTTCGGGCATATTTTCGAACAAACATATCGGGAAAGCTATAAACCCTTCCTGGATGTTTTCGAGCATTACCCGAAGTTGAAAATCGCCTTGCACACAAGCGGATCCCTCGCCGAATGGCTGGCCGAACATCATCCCGAATACCTGGATCGATTGGCGGAACTGGTGCGACAACAACGTGTTGAGATCATCGGTGGACCGTTCTTCGAGCCGATCCTGGCCATGCTGCCTTCCCGGGACCGGATCGGGCAAATCCGCCTGTATTCGCATTGGCTCGAAAAACGGCTCGGGGCGAAAATACGGGGCTTATGGATTCCCGAGCGCGTTTGGGAACAATCGTATGTGCGTGATCTGGTCGAAGCCGGGATGCACTATACGATCCTCGACGATTGCCATTTTAAGACGGCCGGGTTGGAAGAAAATCGGTTGACCCGGCATTACCTGACGGAAGATGACGGTCGAACCATGTCCGTGTTTCCGGGCAGCGAACGATTGCGCTACCTGTTGCCATACGGCACGATTTCCGAAATTATCGATTATTTCGCCCGGTTTGCCGAACAGGAACGCCAGGCGGTCGTCGTTCACGGGGACGACGGTGAGAAGTTCGGTTCCTGGCCCGACACATTCGACCATGTTTATCATGAGCGTTGGCTGCACCGTTTTTTCGACGCGCTTTCGGATAATGCGGATTGGTTGATTACATGTACCCCGTCCGAAGTCGTCGACGCGATACGGCCGATCGATAAAATCTACATTCCGGACGGCAGTTACCGCGAGATGGGGGACTGGGTCATGGCGCCGGAACGCCAGGAGGAACTTGAAACGATTGCGAGCGAAATGTCCGGGCATCCGGGCTGGCACGGCCTGAAAAAATTCGTCCGCGGCGGATTTTGGCGCAACTTCAAACGCCGTTATCCCGAAACCGATGAAATGTACAGCCGGATGATGGCCGTCAGCACACGTTTGCACAACATGATCAATCTCGGTTTCGGCGGCGCTAAAATCGAAACGGCGAAAGAACTTCTTTATCGCGGCCAATGCAATTGCAGTTACTGGCACGGCGCCTTCGGGGGCGTTTACCTGCCGCACCTGCGCAATGCGGTCTATGCGGAATTGATCCGGGCGGATAACGCGTTGGACGAAGCCATGGAAAAAGAGACCGCCTGGGTCGAATCGCAGGCGGCGGATTTCAATTTCGACGGCCGTAACGAAGTGCGGCTCGCCAACGAACATCTCCACCTGCTGGTTTCGCCCCACCAGGGCGGCATGATGTACGAACTGGACGTTAAAAGCATCGCGCACAACCTGCTCGCGAGCCTGACCCGGCGCCCGGAAGCATACCATCGTAAAGTGATCGCCGGATGCGGCGACCAGGAACGTTTCGGCAGTATTCACGACCGCGTCGTTTTCAAACAGGCAGGTCTCGACCGCCGTATCCGGTACGACGCGTATCCCCGGAAAAGCCTGGTGGACCTGTTCTACGATTATGAAACGAATATCGAAGCGGTGCGAAACGGGGAGACGGCCCAGCATGGCGATTTCGTCCACGGCGGTTATGACGCCCTCGTGCGGAAAAAAGAAGGCCGGATACAGGTTTATCTTTCACGCGAAGGAAAAGCGTACGGAAAAACGGTGAAAATCGACAAGGCGATTACCCTCAGCGCCGGAAGCAGCGTACTGGAAATCGCCTACCGCCTCGAAGGATTGCCCCCGGGATACAAGCTCCATTTCGCCACGGAATGGAATTTCGCCGGGATGCCCGGGGGTGTCGAAAACCGCTATTTCCACGGCCCGGAAAATGCGTCGTCCCCGCACTCCCCCCGGCGGCGCTACGGCGATCTCGGTACCGTACTCGACCGATACGACGAAAAGGAGCTCGCCCTGGCGGACGACTGGCTCGGCATCGATATTACTTTTTCGACCTCGCGTCCGACGAACTTTTACGCTTTTCCGATCGAAACGGTCAGTCAATCGGAAGGGGGATTCGAATTGGTACATCAGTCGGTCGCCGTTCAACCCCATTGGTATATCGAACCGGATGCGACCGGGTGCTGGTCGATCGAACTGCGACTGGCTTTCGACACGAGCCTCGCCCGACGCCGTGAACGGGATGCCCACGCCTTTCTCCGGGATGCGGCCAAAATGCTCATCGCCCAGGAAGCAAGCGCCCTCTCGAAATAAACACGGACAAATGGACACGGCGCCGTCGGCGCAACACGCCCGTTTTCGTTTGATGCAAGCCGGGAGCGCATGCGGCATGAAACGACCCGGATTGACCCCGATCACCGCGATACGCTGCATTCCCGGCCGACATGTCGGGACATTGCCGACATAACGCCGACAAAAACCGTGACACCAAAACCGTGACACACCCCGCTTCGGTATGCCGGCATACGTCTTTTTTGCGGGTCGCGGTCGACAACAGCCCTTGACAACCGCCGTCGACCCCTATAGAATACTCATTAAGAGCGGGTAGCGGAAAGCGGTGGAAAACCGTTGCGGACGCGCCACTGTAACCGGCATTTTTCAAGGTTCGGGTCACTCGTCGATTACGCTTGACGGGGAAGGTTCGGCATCTTTCAATGGCGTCGGGAGCCAGGAGACGACTCGCTCGGATAACGTAAGACGATCTCGCGTTCAAGACGTTTTACACCGAAGCCGGTTGTACCGCAAACGGCCTGACAATCCTCCTGCGCACAAGCCCGCGCATAACCGCCTGCCGCTCGAACGATCCGTTTATGTCCTTATACAAACAGCCGTTAGAGGCGAGTGAGTACGACTGGCGGACGTGACCCGATGTTCGTTTTCATCGCGTTTCCAGTATAGCTTTCGGTGACGCCCGCCTGCCTTTTTCTTCCGTGTGTGATTGGTCTCGTTGCTCCATCACGGCCTGCTCCGACGTGGTGCGGGAAAACACGACCGACATAACGACAATCATCCCCCGATTTCATGTTGAAAACAAAAGATTACCGTGCCGTTATCGGCGGTTCCGAATACTATCCCTTGATGATCGGCGGGATGGGGGTGGACGTTTCAACCTCCGAAATGGTTCTCGAAGCGGCCCGGCTCGGTTGTGTCGCCCATCTTTCCGACGCCATGGTCCCCGCCGTTTGCGACAAAAATTTCGGGACGAAGTTCACGAAAAATAAAACCGGGAACCATCGACAATGTCAATCCGACGAACGGGGCCAATCCGACGAACCGGGACGGGACCGCATCCCCAAATTCGACTTGCACGAGTACCGCCTGGCCCAAACCCGATACATTGCCGACACCGTCGAAAAAAAGAAAGGGAACGGCGGCGTTTTCGTCAACTGCATGGAAAAACTCCAGGTCGGAGCCCCCCGGGAAATCCTCGAAGTGCGCTTGAATGCAAGCCTTGACGCCGGCGTGGACGGCGTCTCGCTGTCGGCGGGACTGCACAGCCACTCCATGCAATTGATGGCGGACCATCCGAGATTCCGGGATGTGAAAATCGGGATCGTGGTCTCAAGCTGGCGGGCCCTGAAGATATTCCTGCGCTCGGCCGACAAAACGGGCCGACTCCCGGATTACATCGTCGTCGAAGGGCCCTTGGCCGGAGGACATCTCGGTTTCGGCGAGGATTGGGCCGAACACGATTTGAAAGACATCACGGCGGACATCGTCAATAATCTCGAAATGGAGGGACTGACTATTCCCGTCATCCCCGCGGGCGGTATTTTCGACGCCGAAGACGTCTTGTTTTTTCTGGAAATGGGGGCCGCCGCCGTCCAGGTTGCGACACGCTTTGCCGTCACCCGGGAAAGCGGATTGCCGGACAAAGCCAAACAGGCTTTTTTCAAAGCGGAAGAAACCGACGTGGTCGTTTCCTGCGTTTCCCCGACAGGTTATCCGATCCGCCTGCTTCGCGGAAGTCCCTGCCTGAATTCCAACATCGCACCGCAATGCGTGCCGCTCGGTTACATGATGGATGCGAAAGGACATTGCCGATACGTGGACGCCTACAACGCGGCCGGCGTGTCCGAAGAGGGAAAACCGCTGCCGGTCGCCGACACGATTTGTCTTTGCCACCATATCGGGCGTTACGACACCTGGACATGCGGCGCCAACGTCGTCCGTCTCAAGCACACCGTCCCGAAAAACGAGGAAGGCGTCTATCTTCTTCCCTCCACGGAACAGGTCATCCGCGAATACCTGGGCGAACGAACGCCTCATTGCGCCGGTTCCGTACGGGAAATGGTCGGCGTGTAAAAATGGTATGCGTTTGATGTGGGAATCCACAGTCTCCGGACGGCGGTCGCTTCCTTACGGTTTCGTTCTCGAATCATACTGGAGCCGGACGATATGATTTTTCCCGTTTTGATTTTCAATCAACTTGATGATGTCCGGTTTGCCTACCAGGCAAATAGCCGCGTGGTGGACGGAAAGAACGGCATCCTGAAGTTCCTTATCATCTTCAAGATAAGTCACATTCAATCCAAACTTGGCGCATTTCTTCGCGGAAAAATGTCGATCATGTGCCTTGGACGCGTCATGGTCCGCGAGACCGTCGATTATCTTGCGGATAATTTCGCGGCCTTTTTGCTCTTCGACTTCGGCAAACATCCCGGTGGAAAGAAGCTTTCTCGCCAACTCGTCGCCCCATTTGATCGCTTTTTGGCAGTCGCCGATGAATGTCGGACGGTATTTTGAAATAATTGTTTTCCAAAGCTCGGCGCAACCCGGGTTTTCGTTGATTTCCTTTTTCGCCGTATTAAACTCTTCGATCACACCATGGGCGGAAACACCGCCAAACTGTGGATCGATCGGGCCGAGACTGGAATGACAACCCATCACGATTTCTCTTGCGGAGAGAGCGATCAACGTTCCGGCAGACATCGCCAACTGTGGAACGATCACACGGATATCCGAACCGAAGAGATCGCGGAAGTAGTCAATGATCGCTTCCGTGGCAGAGAGTACCCCACCTGGAGTGTGCAGAACAAGGTCGAGTCCTTTGGATCGGTCCAACCCTTTGAATACCGACATGAAACCGTTCATATCGGTGTCATCGATACCCAAAGGAAAATCCCCGCTTTTTTGAAGCCAAGCGGAGTAGTAAATGACCGTGTTACGCCCCGTTCGTTCGCTCAGTTGACAAATGTACTTTCTGCGGATAGTGGATTCCGCCGCGCGTATCTCATTCGCGATAGCGTTAAAGTCGGGCATGACGGTATCATCACCAGCTTGATTTTTCGTCGGAACAAAATTTTACACTGTAGGTCGGAATCGGCGGCCACGACTCGCTTTTTCGCGGGTTTGCCTCTCTTTCCCTCTGATCTTCCGTGTCAATTCCCAAGCGGTCAAACAAGTCTTGTATTTCCTGGTCGTCGGAAAAAAAGATGTCCTTCGGTGGTATTTGTGTAAACATGGCACCTCCCCCCTTCTGTCGAGTTTCGCCAAAAAAGCGGACCATTCTACTATCGGAAAGGTCAAAAGTCAAGGGCAATTCAAGACCACTACCGCCATTCTATCGCACATGCCCGAGAAAGACAATGTGCTCGCATTGGAAAATCCGGAACCAAACCGCCATGGGATGAAATCGGTGGCGAAAACTTAGTTTTGAAATATCTCTTCGGCACATTCCTTCGGTAGCGAGACGACGGCGAGATATTTGCCGGACAGGATGTATCGGACTTCCCCGTAACTTTCTTCCATGACATGATCCGTGTCCTGGGCGAAACAGACGCAGGGCCGGCCGTTAAGCGTCTCCGATCGCGCTCCACGCGATTTCCCGAGGCCCTCCAGCGTTTTCGAAGCCTCTTCTTCCGACGCGAATTCCACGAATGTGATCGCGTTTCCGTAAGCCAAGCGATGCAAACCGTTCACCCACGCCTTTGCGGAAACATCGTCGAAAACCTTCGGCTCAAGATATTTGACCCGCCAAAGTCGCTTCGGCTCGAAACCCGCGAAATCAATGTACGCACGGTATTCCATGGCCGAGGGCTGCGTCCAGCCGGCCTGGAAAAACGGCCCGGCGGTTGCCGGAAACCCGCTCGGCGCAACGAAATCCGGTTTCATGTCGAGAATCGACTCCTCGACAAGCTCGATCTCGCCCGCCGGGACGATCCCGTTGAGCAGGCCCGACGTGAACGCTTCAACAGCCTTCAAAACGCCTTTGACGGACGTTCCGGAAATTTTGACGCAAAGCGTCGTAAAGGGATTGGTCTTGACTTTATGGGAGTACAGGAACGGATTCCAGTCGCATTCGACCGTCCCGATATCACCTTTCCAATGTCCGTAACCGCGAACATTCACTTCGCCCGGATGCAAGCCGATCTGGTAACCCCGGCATTTTTTCAGCAAGTCATCCTGCTCCGGCAAACCGACCAGCACGAGGTGGTTGAAGGCCGCTTGCGGGAAAGCCGTGTCGTCGAGCAGCTTTTCACTGCCGATCGGAACGGGCATTTTCGAGCTTGCCGCCCCGCATTTTTCCAGGACATCGAACAGGGGCGCATCCTTGAGCGTCAAGGCGGCTTTCTTCACGGCTTTATCGGCGTCTTTGGAAACGACGACCAGGATTTGTTTCTGCTCCGCGGCAAATGCGGAATGCGTACAGAGCAACACAGCGGCAAAAAGACGGATGGATATCGGGCGCATCATATTCCTTTCGTTCTTACTGTGCTCCGCATAAAAAATGAGCCAAGGGGCTTCCGGAGCAAGGCGATGAAGCCCTTTTGGCCGCGAATGTTGAGCTTGGTACCGAGGTTCAATTTTTTCGCGGAGAGCAATATCATGCCCATGCAAGGATTATGCGGATATTTTCGTTGTCGACTTATTTTTTTTCGGCGATCATGAGAATCTTTCCGGAAACGGCCTCGAAAGGAATCGTATGACTTCCGTCTTGATTCGGCACGACTTCTTCGAACGTTTCCAGGTCGACGACCTTGAACGGTTTGCCTGAAAGTCGCGGCATGAACCCGCCCGGATCGAATCGCAAGGTGACGTCGCGGTTGACGTCCGACATGGTTCCGAGGCCGAGAAACAAGGCTCCGTGGCTGATAAAGGGATTGACGACCAACGGATGATCGCAGGAGATTTTCATCGCACAAGCCGCCATGATCGCATCGACCAGGGCGGCGACGTCCCCGCCCGGCAACGTGTCGCCGTTTTGGGGACAATAAATAAGCGGCGCCCTGCCCCTGCGGGTCCGAACAAAATACTCCGTCGCGCCGATTCGTCGCCGCTCGGAATTTTCCGTCCAGAATTTCAGGGCTTCCGGGCCCTGGTCGTCGCCGCCGAAACCGATGACCGGGGCTCCCGCATCGTTAAGCCGCGCGACGGTTTCCAATTCCCCGTCGCGCCAATCGGAAGCGTCGAGCAGGACCAACGGGTTCTTGCCGTTCCATTTTTTCAGGGCGTGTGACGAACTGACGAAGCCGATCGGCAAACCGTTTTTGATCAACTGCTCGTACAACTTACCCATGCGGTAATCGATTTGATCGGCGTCCGAACCGCTCGCATAGAGACCGAAGCCCATCCGGCCGCCTTTGGGCGTCATGCGGCGTTCATGCGAATCCCAGGAAACGATGAACCCGTAACCCGCCGGTTCCTCGGGCCGGACGAATCGCGTCACGTTGAACATGCGATTCACGGCTTCGAGCTCGTGCGGATAAAACTTCGTCGAAATGCCGCCCTGCAAACTATAGCCCATGACATGATAAGGCAGGAATGCGCCCGAGGAGTCGACGCGACCCATGAAATAGGTCCCGATCCATTGCCGGCGCGACGGCTCGACGGGACCGTTGTTGGCGAACCAGAAACGGTTGGCTTCCGAATTGATCCAGCCCCATTGTTTGTACATTCCGCTTTCAAGGTTCGGGTTGACCGCGACAATCGGAAAACGCGATGCGAGGCTCCAATACAGGTCCTGGCGACGCAATTCCCAGAACAAGTCGGTTCCGACCCCGGCGTGGGTTTCGGCCAATCGATCGCCCAGTTCGCCGCCCGCCAGGGGGAACGAACCGTGCGTTTCGAACATGAATTCGATTCCGTGATCGGCGAACATCGTTTTCGTTTCACGAATTTTTTTCGCGTATTCTTCGAGATGCCAACGCTGCCAGGCGTCGGCGTGTTCCCGGTTGATTTCGTCGGCGATTTCTTTGCGCCCCCTGTTTTTCAGGCCGGAACCGGTCGTTTCGCGGAGATGCTTATCGAAACGAATAAAGGCGTCCCAGCCGAAGGTCGCGTTGATCGGGATGCCGTTCCAACGGTCGGAGCCGACGATCCAGAGTCGCTTCCATTTTTTTTCCAGGGCCTGCTTCAGCACGTTGCGCATCGTGATGTCCCAGCCGTAGGTTTCCTCGTCGGGCAGGTAGCGCCAGGGATTCGTGTAATGACTGAACGGGCGGTTGACCGTCAGCATCCGGGCCGGCAGATCGTGATGGCCCGCGCCCGCTTCGACGAGACCGTGGACGAGCGCCCAGGTTTTGTCGTGCGCGCCGCCCCAACCTTGCGTCCAATCGACCATACCGCGACCGAAACTGTCGAACTGAACCCAACCGGGCGTACAAAGCAGCCCGAATTCCTTGTCGTACTTCGATTTCTTGTTGACGATCTCGCGGTGTCCCGGCTCGATATACAGGACATCGTACCTGTACGACGCCATGATATTTTCACCGCTGTTCGCACCGCTGTTCGCACTGCTGCTTGCTCCGCCGTCGTCGCCGCTTCGAAACACGATTTCGTAACGGACCGGGCCGGGACGTGAAACCGCGGGAAGCGTTACGGAAATTTCCTCGCGCGAATAGGGCGCCAAAGAAATTTTGCCGGTTTTCAAGACCGTACGCCTGCCGGTCGACAGCTCGGCGGACGCGAGTTCCCATTCTCCGTCGACGGCCCGGGCATCTTCGACGGGCCAACCGTGGACTTCGAGTTCCTTGATCGAACAATTCGTCGCGACATCCAAGTTGATCGCGCCGGCCTGATGAGCGCCGAATTTCGTCATCGACAATTCCAGTTTGTCCCGGATCGTTTGCGGCGCAAAAGGCTCGAAACAGCGTGCAAAAAAAACGCTCCCGTTGGTCGTATAAGCCGGATCGTCCCGATCGAGCAGGGTTTTCGAACCGGAAGACAGGCGAAGATTTTTCGGATTGGACCGGTTGTCGAAACGGTACGTTCCATAAACTTCGAGTCCGAGTCCGGCAACGACGACGGGAGCGGGCCAGGCGAGCGAGAGCCGCTGTTCCGGTTTCACGCCGCCGCACCAACCGCCTTGCCATTTGCCCTGCCGGCGAACCTGTGCCCGGGAAAGCGACAGATCGTTCAAACCCTCGATGCTCGGATTGTCCGGCGCGATCTCGTCTTGCGCCGCGGCCAGCGGGGCAATGTTGCGGAAACGATTTCCGATCATGACGATCAATTCCGGCGACGATCCCGTCGGCCAGACAAAGCGCTTCGAATAATTGCCGTCCGCTCCACCGTCGGGCTCTTCGTAAAACTCCTCTTGGGGCCATGATTCGGATTTTTCGACGACGGAAACAGCGACGGGCCGGGCCGTCAAGACATTCCATCGGGTTTCCTGCCGGACTTCCAGGCGGTCCGGGGACAAAACACCCGCACGGATGCGTCGATACGGCAGGGAACTCCCCCGCTCCTTGATGTCCGGTTTACCTTTGAAATCGGCACGTTCCGCAAGCGCGACGCGCTTTTTTTCTCCGGCGTTCAAGGCGACTTCGAGCGTCCCGGCGTTGAGAATTTCGCGTTCCCAGTTCGTGATTTGATAACCGACGACGGCCTTGACCGCCTTGTCGGCCGGATTGGAAACTTCGAGAAACAAACCGTCCGGCTGATACTGCGGCGCGAATAGTTCGACCCCGTCCGAGAGTCCTGCGGAATGATCGAACGGAATCGCGACATCGGCGAGCAACCGTTCGCAGAATGTTTTCGCACCCGGGGAACCGGCAAACTGTTTGTCGTTCCAACTCGCACCGAGAACGTAAACCTTGCCGTCGGCCGTCCTGCCGGTGATAAGGATCGGGACGCCGGAACGGGTCGTCGCCAAAATCCGCCAGTCCGCGTTGTTGAGCGGTTTTTCATCATTTTCGTATTCGTAACGACTCAGCACGTTGCCGATCGACGAGCCCGGCAAATGCAGATCGTAAGCGGTTTCGAACACGATGGGTTCCGGGAAATCCAAGGCGACGTTCTTCCGATCCAAATCGGTCGTATCCCGATGGAACTGCACGAGCGACCAGGAATTGAAGGGGACAAGGGCATTCAATTCCGGCGAGAGTTTCCGCGCGTCGTTGACGTCGAGCACGACGGTTTTCCCGTGTCGGACGGCTTCGGCGACGACGGAGGCGGTCTGCTCCTCGTCGAATCGTCCCCCGACGAAGATCAACGAAGCATCGTCGACCCTGTCCGAAAAGACGTACCCGGCCGATTTCAGGGCATCTTTGAAAACGGCGGGAATTTGCGTTTCATAAAGAAAAACGGACCGTTCCGCGGAAAACGTTTTCGCCGTGAACGCGCACAAAATGGCAAGGATGAAAAGACCGACCGGGGCTTTTTCACGAAACAGACGCTTCAAAATCGGCATGGTGGTGTCAAATGAGACTGGATTCAGGAAACAACTTATACTGGAAACGCGATGAAAACGGACATCAGGTCACGTCCACCAGTCGTACTCACTCGCCCCTAACGGCTGTTTGTATAATGACATAAACGAATCGTTCGAGCGGCAGGCNNATTGTCATGCCGTTTACGGTATAGTCGATCCGGTAAACCCGGATGTGCAAAATACGGGGTTTGGACGGATCGAGAAACAGGTTGGTACGAAAAGCCGGAACGGAGCCCGCCAATTCGCGCCGCTTTCATCGCCGTTCAGGCGAAGGTTGGCCGCCACGCTGCGCAGCCCCGGTTTTGCAGGTGCATCGCAGACACCTGCCGACGCCCGTGCCGCGACGGAACAAAACCGCCCCGTCCCAGTATAGCACCTGCCGGAACCGATTGCACCCCTGGCCAAAACGCTTGCGTGTCCCTTTCGTGTTTCGTGCTACCGGGTATCGCGACCGTCCACCCGACCGTCTACTCAAATCGCAGCGCGGAATCGGCATGTCGGATTTCCAGCCCCGGTCGAATCGGAATCGGCCGTAGCGGCGGCAATTTCCACTCCCGTCCCTCGAAACGACAAAGAAGTTCTTTTTCCGAAACGAGATTCTCCACGAAAAGGGATTTGTTGATATTCAGGACACGGAGTTGAACGCCTTCCCATTGCCGGTCCGCAATCCGGATCGTGTTGCCGCGGGATCGGCCAAGGGTCGCGAATGCGGGAATGAACCGGTATTCCATGCGATCGAACAAGGCGTCGGGATAGTTGTTTTCGCCGAGCCAGCGGGAAATCCGGGCATTGTCCGCCAAGGGTGTTTTGCGTAACGCTTCACCGAACGATTTCGCGTACCGGTGCTGTTGAAGGAACCGGTGTCGCCTGATCGCGACGGAGGTGATGCGGCGCATCGGATCGATGGAATAAATCCGGTATAAAAAGGCGTCCGGAAAAAGCGTCGCGTCAACGCCGGGCACGCCCGAGGCCGGATTTTCGGAAAAGGCTTCAAACTCCATCGCGAGAATTTTCGAAAAAAGAACGGTCCGCCTTCCCCCAACACCACCGGTCTCCGGCCCGCCTTCATTCGGAAAAAGAAGGACATCGCCATTTTTGGGAAGCGGGACCTCATCGAGGATCGTCGCGTCCCGGATACCGGATTGCCGGGTGTCGGAAAGCCGGACACCGCCTTCCACCATTTCCAGCCGGGCATGATCACGAGAGAAAAACTTGCCGAGAAGCGCGAACGCGTCCGTTTGCCCTTCGTCGTCTTTCGTGCCGGGAATGATCTCCAAAGCGATATCATTCCAACAGTTTTCCTCCGGAACGTTGCGCCCAAAGGTGAGCGAATCGCCGCAAATCAGCCTGACCGGCGATCGGTTTGCCTGGATCAACGTGATCTGCGAAGGAATCGTCGGCGTCTTTTGCTCGGCGATATACGGAATACTTGCAAGCAGCTCCGTTTCCGGCAGGAAGGGAATGTTCGTCACCCGGTTCGGGTCCGTCTCCCCGGCCCGCACTGTCGATTCGGCTTGAAACAATTCCTGGATCCGGTCGAGTACGCCGCCCTGATCGGATGCGTTAAGCACCGTGCTTTGCGTGGTGTTGACCCTGACATGGTCGAAATTCCCGAGATTGTTCAAATTCGCCGTCAATGGACCGTCCGAACAGATTTCCAGCGTTCGTTGTTGACCGGGTTTGTCCGGATCGGAAACGAGCACCCGAAACGTGCATCGGTAAAAACCCGGATCGGAAAAACCGGGCGTCAAGTCGAGTACGCTCATTTCCAGCATGTAGTGACCCGGTTCCTCCAGTCGCAGCGGCTGATGAAACGTCCAGGTCTCATTCCTCCGTCGCAACGCCGGCATGCGATCCCAGCCCTCGCACCGGATCCGGGCGTCAAGCGGAAAATAAAGGAGCGGAACACGTTGCATCGGAAGCCCCAGGATCGTGAATTCCGGCGTCAGGTGCGCTCCCGGCCTGAGGTCGGTGCCCCAGTCGATGCGAAGGATGGGAGTCGAACGTTCCCGGGCCGATACTTCTTCGCGTGCCCCCGGTGCCGGAAAACGAACTTCCTCACGGATGATCGGCGCCGTCGCACCCTCCGGCAGCAACTCCGGCGACCGCGTCGTTGCCTCGTCTTGATCGTCCGGTGTTTTGGCCGGGGTCATGTCCGAGGTCATGTCCGGGGTTTTGTCCGCCGGCGTGTCCGGTTCCTCGTTGACCTCGGCCGGTTTCCCATACGTCTGACGGAGCATCGCGGCTTCCTCTTCGGAGCAAAGCCCCATGAGAACGCATTCCTCGACGGCTTCCCGGGCGTCGATTCCGTCTCCGATTTTTTCTTCAAGTATCCGCGTCGCGATGTCAAGGGTCATAATGATGGCGAGTGATATGGGGTCGCGCGAAAAAACGCGCACGTGTTTCAATATAAAATCAACGCCTGAGCCGGCTCATGATGAACGCCGTATAAAAAAAGACGACCAGTGCGACCACGAGGGATTGGAAACACAGCGGCATCCAATCGACGCCGGCAAACACCTGGAAAACGACAAACACGAGCACCGGTACGGACGTGATGCCCAGGATCGCTTTCAGGTTGGCGGTGTTATCGTCCTCCCGGAGTGCCGCTTGCATCCGCGGGATCATGGCAGGCGACCAGATCAGCCCGAGAACCAGCATGATCCAATAGGGATAGGCACTCTGCGAAAAGGCGACCGGACGGGGCGATTCCGCCGCGCCGTCTGCCGTATCGTCCACCGACGGATCGTCGTCGGTCGAAAAGGTGCGTGAAAACAAACGAACCGCCGTATCGGGATCCGCGGGGGAAGGTTCCCAAAGTTCGAGGCGCAGGACGATTTCCGGTTTTTTATCCCGCGGCAACGACAGGCGTTCCAAGGTTCCCCGCATGAGAACCTCCGCTTTGGCCGATCTCATCAAGGCCGCCAGTTCCCCGGGCGTAAGACTCATGACACGATCGGAGAAATCGGATGTCATGCCCGACAGTTCCCGGGTCGTTTCGATAATGTTCTCCAGCATGTTTTTTTCGACGGTCCGATACCAGCCTTGAGCGTTGACGGCTTCGCGAAGCCGGTCGCCGACAAGCGATTCGCGATCCTGGGCCGGTCCGAGCAGGAGCAGGGGTTGCAACACCCGCCGCGGTTCCGGAAGCGTCGTCGGCACCCGGGCACACATGTCCTCGACCGCGTCCTCCAAGGCGATCGGAACGGGCCGGGAACGTTGGGCCGGACCGGAAAACAGGGAAAGCGTGCCGGATTGATGCGCGACCCCGAACAGCATTCCGAAGACGACCAGGCCGGCAAGCGAACGCATCGGATTCAATAAAAACTTACCCATCGCAATGCTCCTGGATTCGTTCCGGCTTTTCCGGAAAGACGAGGTTGGCCGGAAAGACGAGGTTTTCCGTGCAAAAAAATTTCCGTCCCGCTATTTGAGCTCCTCGCGCGAACCCGATCCGTCGTTTCGCGTTTCATTCTTTTTCCGCGCGACGTCGATTCCCCGGGACGCGGCGTCGATATCGCGAAGCACGTCCTCGAAGGCAGCATTCTCCCCGTCGAACACGGGATCGGAATCGCCGAGCAATTCGGCGTCGAGTGAAGCCATGTAATCGTCGATTTCCGTCTCCTGCGCCGATCCGGTGAGCGCATCGACACCTTCGGACACCTCCTGGAGGATGACCGCGAGTTTCTCCTGCTGGAGCGTTCCTTCGACGGTTGCCGCGACGACATAGTTTTCCAGTTCGCCGATATCCATGCCGCCGATGACGGAACCGACGCCGACACGATCGAAAAATTCCATGTTTTCCTTGATCGTGATCATGCCGATAATCGTCCGGAACATCTTGTTCGTATACGCAAGCCGGGGCTCGATCCCCTTGCGTTTCAACTCCAGATTTTGCAGTTTCCGGGCGATCGTTTTTTTGAGCGTTACGCGATTGGATCCGTGGGCCGCCCGGTATTCCTCCTTGAGTTGCGAATCGTCGCATTCGATCCTGTCGTTTTCTTCTCCAAGCTTTTCCAACTCCGTTTCGACGGCGATGTACTCCCGCCGGAGAGCGTCGAGCGAAAGTTGTTTAAGGCTCGGCCGGGATTTGCCGACGAAAAATTTGCCGAAACGTTCAAGTAGGCTCATGTCGAAGGGATTTTGGTGAATATTGCTCTCCGCGAAAAAATTGAACCTTGGTACCAAGCTCAACATTCGCGGTTTCGGGGCTTCATCGCCTCGCTCCGGAAGCCCCTTGGCTCATTTTTTATGCGGAGCACAGTAGTCTTTTTGAAAACGGAAACGCGAACGAAACGCGGGCGTTTTCCGATTCCACGGATTTCCGGGCTATGAATTGCCGAACACGTTTTTTCTGTCGAGGACTTCCTTCTCCAACGTTTCCAGGGCGGATTTCAGGTCGCGCGTCATGACCGCGTAGTCGCCGGACTCGTAGTGTTCGGCAACGAGGGACCGCAGGATTCCATCGGCCAGCCCGACCGCCCCGACCGCCCGGCGAACGGTTTGGACGAGTTCTCCCAAGGGTCGCCGCCGCCTTCGCAGGGAACGATGGCCCCCGGCCAAGGCAGGCATCATCCGCAATTGTTCGTCGATACGCAGAAGAAGCGTTTCCGGATCGGCGAGTTTCGCTTTTTCCAGAATGTCCGGATGACGTTTTTTCGCCGTGTCCAGCAGGGATTTCATGCGTCCGACGGAATTTTGAAGATATGCCCGGAGCTTTTCATCGATTCCGGAGCGGCGCAACACATACCAGGTGCTCGGAACACGGAGGGAACTCGTTTCGCTCTCGCCGGCGGCGAGCCGGTATTCGCGTTCGTCGGTTTTCAAGGAGTCGAGCAAGCGCAATCGCACTTCCGCGACGTTCCAGTAGGCGTTTTTTTCCGTCAGCGCACCGATTGCATCGTTGCCGTGTTCGATGATCGCACGGATCCTGTCCGTCGTTTCCTCCGCGGTGATTTTCCGTTGCAAAAAGTCGCCCGCCGTCGTTTGCAGTCGGTCCGCGTCTTCCGTGTTCGGCCGGAAACCGGCTTCGTCCAATCGGTCGAGCATCCGTTCCCAATCCGATTCCGTGCGGCTTGCCCGGATCGCCGCCCTCAGTTCGTCGACGACGTCTCCGGGAATTTTCGGGAAGTCGTTCCCCGCCGCCTCTTCCGGCACGGTCGATTCGGGCACGACTGATTCCAATACGACCGGATCAATCCCGACACAGCGAAATCCGAACTGCTGCAACAGCAGGCTCAAATGGGTACGGAAACGGGACAGGACGCCTTCCCGGTCGGAAACAAAGCGATCCGCGCGAAGGTGTAAAAGGTCCATCAATTCGTACCATTGGCCGACAACGAGCCGGGCCAGCATCTCGGACGATATCCCTTCGTTCCCGGAAGCGAGGAGCATCGCGGCATAAAACGCGAACGCGCGATCGGCCTCGAAGCGAAGGCGCACGGTCGCCCGGATCCGGTTTTCGCCGGAAGGAAAATCGAGCGGGAGGGGAACGTCGCCCGTCGGCACGATCCAGCAAACCTCGTCGTTTTCAAGCCGGTCGGGCAATTCCCCCTCTTTGACGAGAGAGAGCGCGTTTCCGCGGCACAATACGATCTTTTTATCGTGCAACGCCGTTCCGTCGGGAATATCGGCCAAACGCCGGTACGCCGTCGCCAGAAAAGGGACGGTTTCCCTTTCCTTGTGCGCGACAAGTCCAAACCATTTTTTCAGCGTTTCAAACATGGTGTGACCCCGTATTGATTATGATTGCTCTTCCGGATTTTCGCGGTCGGCCTCATTGCGTATCTCGTGGAGGGAACCGTCGGTCCGATAGCGTTCCATCCATCGAAGGACTTCGGATTTCCTGAAACGATAATCGCCGCCGAATTTGAAGGCCGGGAGGTTTTCCTTCTGAATCATGGCCCAGATTTTCGTTCGGGAAAGATTCAAAAAGGCCATCAGCTCCGATGTGCTCATCAACGTTTCATCGGGCGGCAATGCGCTTGTCGGATTCGTCGTCTTCATCGCTCTTGATACCGAAGCCGGTTGAGTTTTCGGGCAAACGTGCCATACGGCGATCCACACGGCGGGAATCCCGTCGCCGGTTACCGTTGCGTTCTACAGTCGTGGTCTACAGTTGCTTTCCGCAATTGGAGCAGAAACGCGATTCCGGTGAATTGGTCGCACGGCACCCGGCACAGACGGTTACATGGGACGCCGCACCGGCCGCATTACCGGAGCCGGCATTACCGGAAGCGACGTTGCCGGAAGTCGCATGACCGCCGCCCCGGCCGATCGCGTCGAAAGCCTGTCCGGTAATCTTTTGAATGGTATCGAGCGTTGCCGCGCTACCCGATTGCACATCCTGGATGCGTTGCTCCATCAACTCCCTCTCCCGCCGCATCGCGTCGTCCCGCAGTTGCGTTTGCGCGGCTGATTCGTTTTTCGAAATCTGGACGTTCGCCAGGAGCGCCGCGTTTTCCGCCTGCGCGCTCGCGATCAGGGCTTCGACGCCCATCTTCCCCATCGTGTTGAGCCGTTCGATTTCCCGGCCGTGCTTTTGCGAGAGCGCGTTGAGCAACAATTCCGATTCGAACCGTTCCCGTTCCCGGTTCATTTCCTCCATCGCCTTGAGCTGCTGCATCTGGTCGAGCTGCATCTCTTTTTGGAGGACGTAATCCCGACGCTTTTGTTCCGCCGCGTACTCGTCTTGAATCCGTTGGACCCGGACATCCCGGGCGGCGGCCTCTTCGTTGATTTCGCCGGCCAGTCGCGCCGTTTTTTGGCGCTGGAGAAGTTGCTGCCACTCCTCGTCACGCAGGAAGGCCGCATTTTTCGAGGTCAATTCCTGTTGCCGTTTGAGATTCTTCAGTTCCTCTTCGAAATACAACGTCGCTTTTTCGATTTCCCCGGCAAGCGTTTCACGCCATTTGCGGTTTTCCTCATCCTCGACCATCTTGCTCAGTTCGATTTCATGATGAAGCGATCGGACTTTCCGGGCATGTCCGATCGTTGCCGAGAGCAGGTCGAGTTCCGCCTCCCGCTGGAGTTCGAGCTTGCGGACCAGGAGCGCTCTCGCGGCATCCCGGTCCTGTTTTTTGGCTTCGAAGGCGTTTTCGAGTTCATGGCGTTCGTCGTCCCGGAGGAGGCGTTGCTTGTCGATCTCGAAAAGGAATGCGTTGAATTCCTCCCGGTTCGTCGCCTTGTTGAACAATTCGGAATTGATCGCCTCGCGCATGTTCTTGCGCACCGCGTTACGCCGCATGGTCATCGCGACGTCGGCCTCCTTGGCGTCGATTTCCGCATTCTCGGCAAGTACGTTCAACTCGATTTCACGTTCACGCCGTTCGATTTTTTGGAGCGTTTCGCGATCGAGAACCTGGTCGAGCGCCTTTTGCTGCGTCGTCGATTGATCCTGGAGCCAGATTTCACCGGTCTTGCGCCGCTGCGAGTCATATTGTTCGTTGGCGATTTCGGCCGTCTGGATATCGACGCAACCAATTCCGTAGCGGAGCAGCGAACGCTGCGTCGCTTCACGGAGGGCGGTCACGAGAACCGGTCGCACTTCCGGCGAACACAGGGCGGCGATGCCGATTTGGCGGACCGCTTCCCGAAGCGCTTGCCGGATGATCGGTTCGACCGCCGCGTGCATCTCGTCGACCGAAAGACTTTTCCGGCTTCCCAGCAGGTTGCGGGCAAAAAGGGCAATGTCCTGGATCTGGACGGTGAGTTGAACGCGGATTTTGACGAGCAATTCTTCCGCCGTCGGGATTTTATCCGCTTCGAAGGTCATCGCGACATCATCCTGCCGGGCGAGAATGACGTCGACCCGCTTGGCGGATCGCCAGAATTTGAGCTTGTCCGTAAACGATTTCAGCGTGTAGGTTCCGGCGGCGACTTCCCCGAGGTAGATGCCGTCGTCGATGACCAGCGCCCGGGTCCCGCGTTCGACGGTCAACTGCTTGGAAAAATAGCCGGAAAGATCGTCCAGTTCGATCCGGGCCGCGAATTCGTTCGCGGAAGCGGTCCAGGTATTGTTCGACATGAGTGTTGTTCCTTGTTATGCAATGTTACGCCGTGTCACGCGCCGACGATGGATCGTCATACGGCGAACCGGCGTTCGGCGATAAAGGTTATTCCGGGGACAAACGCGACGCCGGGCGACCGCGGGCGGCCCACAGGATATGCTTCTTCGCGTCCGTCGAGGCGACATCGTAAGCCGTTTTACCCTCGTGGTCCTTGACGTTGAGGTCCGTGGTCACCGAAACCAGGTATTTGAACACGTTGATATTCCCGTTATACGCGGCCGCGAGGTGGAGCGGCGTTTGGCCGCCCTTGTCGGCCGCACCGGTCGGCA